>JBAZGP010000050.1:0-13808 GCA_041652835.1 Lutibacter sp.
TTGAAACAAAAGTAGTGGTTACAGAGCAACCAAAAAAGGTTGTAGAAGCTGAAACTCCTGTTAAAGTAGTGGTTAAAGAACCAGCCGCACCTTCATCTACACCAGTAAGCGCCAATGAATGGATTGTGCCCGCTAAATACCTAACCATGAAAAACCCCGTTGCAACAACAACTGATGCTGCAATCGGAAAATCGTTATATTCCAAACATTGTAAATCTTGTCACGGAACTGAAGGTTATGGTGACGGAACTAAAGCCAAAGAAATGAAAGGCGATTTAGGAGATTTTTCAACGGCTAAATTCCAAAAACAAAGTGATGGCGCTTTATTTTACAAAACTTCTTTTGGTAGAGATGACATGCCCGGATTTAATAAAAAAATGCCTTCAGATGAAGACAGGTGGTTAGTTATCAATTATATAAGAACTCTAAAACAATAAGCTTAAAAATATTAGACATAAAAAAAACCGAACAAATTGTTCGGTTTTTTTGTGCTTTATGCGCATTGAATATTAAACTGGTATTAAATCGTCATAGAAAATATACGGATTTCTGGTTCATTTTCAACAAGCCGCAAATCAAATGCCATGCATATATTGCGAATAAACATCCTGCCTTCTTCTTTAACTATAATCTTATCATTCGAGATTTCTATTAAATCGTCTTCAATGATTTCACTTAAACGACCTATAATCTCATTTTTCACTTGATCAGTCAATCCATTAGACCATTCTGTTTCAAGATTACACATTAAATTTAAAATATGTTTACGAATAATTAAATCTGTATCGGTTAACAAATGGCCTTTAAAAACTGGTAATTCTCCTCTATTTACACGGTCGGTATAATCATCAAGTTCTTTTTCATTTTGTGCAAATGCGTACCAAGAATCACTAATTGAAGACATCCCTAAGCCAATCATCAATTCAGTTTTACCAGCTGTATATCCCATAAAATTACGATGTAGTTTTTTAGCTTTCATCGCTTTATGAAGCGAATCACTTGGCAAAGCAAAATGATCCATTCCAATTTCAACATAGCCATTGTCAAAAAACAATTGTTTTCCCAACTCATATAAACGGCGTTTTTCACTGTCTTTTGGCAAATCGTGGTCATCAAAACCTCTTTGTCCAACTCCTTTTATCCAAGGCACATGGGCATAACTGTAATAAGCAATTCTATCTGGTTTTAATGCAATGGTATTTTTTATGGTATTTCTTATGCTTTCTTCAGTTTGAAAAGGCAGTCCGAAAATTAAATCGTGACTTATAGATTCATATCCTATTTTTCTTGACAAATCATGAACTTTTTTTACCTGCTCAAAACTTTGAATTCTATGAATCGCTTTTTGAACAATTGGATCATAATCTTGTATTCCAAAACTATTTCTACGTACACCTAAATCGTACAATGTTTGCAATTGATTTTCAGAAGTATGGTTTGGATGAGCTTCAAAACTAAAGTCAAAAACTTCAAATTTGTCGGCCCTTTTAAAAATTCCATCAATTAACTTTTTTAAATTTTCAGAAGAAAAAAAAGTTGGCGTACCACCTCCCAAATGGATTTCCCTAATTTTTGGTCTTTTCCCTAACAAATCACAATACAAATCCCACTCTTTTAAAACAGTCTCCAAATAAGGCTGTTCAACTTCATGACGTTTGGTGATTTTTTTATGACAGGCACAAAATGTACATAAACTTTCACAAAAAGGAAGGTGGATATATACGCTTATTCCTTCACTGTCATTGCTTTCATTGAAAGATTTTACCACTGTTTTTTTCCAATCTTCTACAGAAATTCCTTTTTTATCCCAAAAAGGAACTGTTGGGTAGCTGGTGTATCTTGGACCTGGAATATTATATTTTTGAATTAAAGTTGAATTCATTTTTTTAGTTTTTAGTATTCAGATTTTAATAGTAGAAACTATTTATAAAAATCTAGCTTCTATATTCTTTTACGGCATCAATAAATGCCTTTGCATTTTCTAAAGGTATATTTGGCAAAATACCGTGACCTAAATTTACAATATATTTATCTTTTCCAAAATCACGAATCATTTGGGTTACCATTCTTTTGATTTCCTTTGGTGGAGATAACAATCGTGAAGGATCCATATTTCCTTGTAACGTAATGTTGTTTCCTGTTAATTTTCTGGCCATTTGCGGTGTAATTGTCCAATCTAAACCCAAAGCAGATGCATTTGATTTTGTCATTTCTTCAAGCGCAAACCAGCATCCTTTTCCAAAGGCAATTACAGGAGCATCATCTTTTAACGCTTCAATAATTTGATTGATGTATTTCCAAGAAAACTCTTGATAATCAACTGGAGATAACATGCCGCCCCACGAATCAAAAATCTGAACCGTATCAACACCAGCTTTTACTTTTTCTTTTAAATAAGCAATGGTGGTATCCGTAATTTTTTGCAATAAAGTATGCGCTGCAATAGGTTGCGTAAAACAAAATTCTTTTGCAATATCATACGTTTTAGAGCCTTGTCCTTGCACACAATAACACAAAATAGTCCAAGGAGAACCCGCAAAACCAATCAAAGGAACTTCATTATTCAACTTCTCTTTGGTTATTTTAATGGCATCCATTACATATTTTAATTCAACAGTAACGTCAGGCACAATAACAGCATCTACGTCTTTTTGGGTACGGATTGGATTTGGCAACCAAGGACCTGTTTTTTCTTTCATTTCCACTTCAATATTCATGGCCTGAGGAATTACTAAAATATCCGAAAATAAAATAGCGGCATCCATTCCAAATCTGCGATAAGGCTGTACTGTTATTTCTGAAGCCAATTCAGGAGTTCTGCAACGCGTAAAAAAATCGTATTTATCGCGAATTTCTCTAAATTCAGGTAAAAACCTGCCTGCCTGCCGCATCATCCAAACTGGCGGACGCTCAACAATCTCACCTTTTAAGGCTCTTAAATATAAATCGTTTTTAATCATTTGTCTCTTTGGTATTTTAATTGTTGGTTTTTTTGGCGTTCCTTTCAGGCCGTGCCATTCGCTTTATCTTTTTTTCCATTACATTTCAAAAAAGGATATCGCTGCTGTCACTAACGCAAATTCGTTATCAATTGTTAATTGGCTTTTTTCGCCACCGCTTTCATAGCAATATTTATTGCTGATTTAACTTTATACATATCTCTTTTACTCATTGCTGTTCCTAAAAACCAAGCTTCAAATTGAGAAGGAGGCAAAAACACGCCATTTTCCATCATTTTCCAAAAGAATATTTTAAACTTTCCCGTATCACTGGTTTGAGCGGTTTTAAAATCGACCACTTTTGTTTTCGTAAAAAATGGTGAAATCATAGATCCAAATCGGTTTACCTGTAAATCTATTCCATTTTCTTTTGCGGCATCCAACAAAGTCTTCTCTAAAAAAGAACCTGTTTTTTCAAAAGCAGCATACGGATTTTGTTTTTTTAATTCATTTAAAGTAGCAATTCCGCAAGCCATTGCAATTGGATTTCCAGATAAAGTTCCTGCCTGATACACATCTCCCAAAGGCGATACCATTTCCATAATTTCATTTCTGGCACCATAAGCGCCTACAGGAAAACCTCCACCAACAACTTTACCTAAACAAGTGATATCTGCCTGAACACCCAATAATTCTTGAGCGCCACCAAATTTTGAACGAAATCCGGTCATCACTTCATCTATAATTAAAAGTACACCGCTTGCTTTGGTTAAATCTCTTAATTCTTCAATAAATTCTTTTGTTGGATTTACAACACCCATATTACCGGCTATTGGTTCTATAATTACCGCAGCAATATCGTTGTGCTTTGCTAAATGTTGTTCAACGCTGTCAATATTGTTGTATTCCGCAACTAACGTATTTACAACAGCTTCTGGCGGAACACCTTTACTTCCTGGTATGCTCAAAGTTGCCAAACCTGATCCAGCCGCAACCAGCATGTCATCTGCATGTCCGTGATAACAGCCCGCAAATTTTATAATTTTATTTTTTCCTGTAAAAGCTCTTGCCAAACGAATGGCGCTAAAAACAGCCTCAGTTCCCGAGCTTACAAATCGCACTTTATCCATTCCCGGAAAAGCATCGCAAACAATTTTGGCAAGTTTTATTTCCCCAACTGTAGAAGCTCCAAAAGTATAACCTTTTTTTAGGGCACTTTTTACAGCCGATTCAACTTTACTGTTCCGGTGTCCTAAAATCATTGGTCCGTAAGACAAAACCATGTCAATGTATTCGTTTCCGTCAACGTCAATAATTTTGCTCCCTTTTGCCCTATCAATAAATATAGGGATTCCTCCAACAGATTTAAAAGCCCTAACAGGAGAGTTTACCGCACCCACTAAATTTTTTTTACCTTTTGTATATAATTCTATAGATTTTTCCAGTTTCATTTTATAGTAGTATTATTGTTGTTTAACCGTTTAGTTGTTTAACCGTTTAAGCATTTAATTGTTTAACCGTTTAATTGTTAAAAAGTTGAAAGTTTGAAAGTTGAAAGTTGTTTATTTCCATTAACTCTTGTCTCTTGTCTCTTGTCTTTAATCAGCTAATATTTATTTAAGCATTTAACCATTTAACCGTCTAACCATTTAAGCATTTAACCATTTAACCGTATAACCATTTAATTGTTTAATATTATACATCTGATTTAAAACTATTTAACAAACAAATTTTTTAACGTTTCAATAATATTTTGGCTACGTCTTTTGCGAAATAGGTAATAATAATATCAGCTCCTGCCCTTTTCATTGAAAGTAAACTTTCCATCATTACCCGGTCGCCATCAATCCAACCTTTTTCAGCAGCTGCTTTAATCATAGCGTATTCACCACTTACATTATAGCAGGCAATTGGACGGTCAAAATTATTTTTTAAATCTCTGATGATATCCAAATAGGCTAAAGCTGGTTTTACCATTAAAATATCTGCACCTTCCTGATCGTCATAAGTTGCTTCACGCAATCCTTCATCTCTATTTGCAGAATCCATTTGATACGTTCTTCTGTCCCCAAAAGTTGGTGCAGAATCCGCGGCATCTCTAAACGGGCCATAAAATGCTGAAGAATATTTTACAGCATACGACATAATTGGAAGATTGTAAAAACCGGTATTGTCCAAAGCTTCTCTTATGGTTGCAATCATTCCGTCCATCATTCCCGATGGCGCCACCATATCTACACCTGCTTTTGCATGAGAAATTACTTGTTTGGCAATGTTTGGCAAAGTGGCATCATTATCAACATCATTATCGTGAATTACGCCGCAATGACCATGACTGGTATATTCGCAAAAACAAACATCTGTTATTACATATAAACTCGGATAATTTTTCTTGATAAATCGGATGGCTTTTTGCATAATTCCGTTATCGTTCCACGTTTCAGAGCCAATTTCATCTTTTTTTGAAGGAATTCCAAAAAGCAATACTGCAGGAATATCCAATGCAACCACTTCATCCAGTTCTTTTGAAATTCTATCTAATGAAAATCGTTTAATGCCAGGCATAGAAGCAATTTCAGTTTCAATATTTACGCCTTCTTCAATAAATAAAGGGTAAATTAAATCGTCAACGGTAAGTTTGTTTTCTCTAACCAAACGACGAATATTTTCAGTTTTACGCAAGCGTCTTGTTCTATTCATAATCAAAGTATTGATTTACAGATTTTATTACATTTTCTATTGTTGGTTCATCGGCCACAAATACATTTTCGAAATCATCGATAGCCTCAGAAGCTGTTGTGTTACCAATACAAAAAACAATACTTTTGGTATCGGTATTTTCTAATAGGTAACTTTTTACGGATGAAGGACTAAAAAATAATATTCCGTCATAGGTGTTTTTAATTTTTACAGGCTTAAAATTAGTTGTATATACTTCAACTTCATTTACCTTAATATTATTTTCCGTTAAAATTTCGGGCAATTCATTGCGCCTTATATTTCCGCAGAAAAAATAAACCTCTTTAATGTCTTTATTCAATAAAATTTCATCGGCCAATTCTTCTGCTGAATTCATTTTAGCGGTCACTTGAATATTTTTATCCTTCAAAAATTGTGCTGTTTTGTCTCCAACACAATACACATTTTCAAATTCTAATTCTTCTAATGAAAAATGGTTTAAAATACCGATAATGGCATTTTTACTTGTAAAAATAACATTTTTTATCGGATTTTGTAATTTAACGGAAGGGTTGAAGGTGATTTCAATCAATTCAATTTCATCAACAAAAAAATTATTTAAAAGTTCCTTTTGTGTTGCGGAGAGCTTTTTGGTAGACAGGATTTTTTTTTTGCTGTTCATTTATTTTTCCATTTCAGCTTTTATGATTTTCATTAATGCTTTTCCGCCATTGTTCAAAACTTCTTCGGCACAAATTCTACCCAAATTTTCCCACTCATTGAATGGTACAGTTTTCTCTACTTCAACTTTTTGAGAACCATCAATGGCTATTAAAATACCTTTAAAATATATGGTATCACCAATAATTTTTGCGTTTCCACCAATTGGTGCAGTACAGCCGCCTTCCAATGTTTTCATAAATTGACGCTCAACAGCAACCGTAATTTCAGTTTCTCTATGATTTATTTGCTTGCAAATTTCAAGAATTTCTGTATTGGCTTTTAAGGTGGTAATCATAATTGCACCTTGAGCCGGAGCAGGAATCATCCAATCTAACATGACGTGATTTTTTGGCAATAACTCAATGCGCTCCAATCCGGCAGCAGCAAAAATTGTCCCGTTCCAATTGTTATCAATTAACTTTTGCAAACGTGTATTTACATTTCCTCTTAATTCGGTAACGGTATGATTTGGATATTTATGCAGCCATTGTGCTTTTCTTCGTAAACTTCCTGTAGCAATAATTGCATTTTCAGGACTGTTTAAAAAATCGGCATTGTTTTTAAGCACCAAAACATCGCTGGTATTGGCTCTTTTCAAAACGGTAGCCTGAACAATTTCCTCGGGCATATCGGTAGGAACATCTTTTAGCGAGTGAACGGCAATGTCAATTTCGCCACGAAGCATCGCATTATCCAATGTTTTTGTGAATAAGCCAAATCCGCCAATTTGATGCAATGGTTTATCTAAAATCTCGTCACCGGTTGAAGTAATTCCTATAACTTCCGATTGATATCCTAATTTTTCAAATTCTTTTTTTGCCAAATTTGCCTGCCAAAAAGCCAACTGACTTGCTCTGGTTCCAATTTTAATCTTTTTCATTAAAGCTCAACTCTTTAAGATTAAATATTTTACTGATAACACTTATACTTAAATCGACAGAAGTCTCTTCATCTTTTAAATGTTTAACAAATTGGGTGGTAATTTTTTGAATTATTCGGTTTGTTACAGCCTCGGCATGTTCCACATTAAAACCTTCCAATTTTCTGGATTGAAAATCGATTTCATCGTGTTGAATCATTCGAAGTGATTCTTTTAAAGCATTAACTGCAGGAACATATTTCCTTTGCTCCATCCAGTCGTTAAATTCTCCTTTATATTTTTGGATAATGGCTTCAGCTGCAGGAATTTCGTTTGTGCGATTTTCAATGGTTTTATCCGTAATTTTTGAAAGCTCATCCACATTTATCAAAGTAACTCCTTCCATGTTTTTTACAGAAACATCTACATTTTCAGGCATTGATAAGTCTAAAATCAATAATTTTTTGCCTTCTTTTAAATGCGTTTTGTTAATGGTATGAATATCGGCCCCTGTTGAAACAATTAAAATATCAGTATCTTCTATTTCTTTTGATAAGTCAGCGTAATTTTTTACGGTAATTTCAGGATGTACTGCTTTAAATTCCAAAGCCCTTTCGTGGGTTCTGTTAATTAGCGTAACATTTTTGTTTGAAGTATATCCCAATACATTTTTGCAGGTATTTTTTCCGATATCTCCCAATCCGTAAATAAGAATTCTTTGCTCATTATAATTGGGCATATTCTCCATAATATAATGTATGGCGGCATAAGCCACTGAAGTTGTGCCTGAACTTAATTCGGTATTGTTCTTTACGTCTTTACTGGCCTGTAAAACCAAGTTCATTAAACGCTCTAAATAGGCATTGGTAGTTCCTGCAATTTTAGCTTGCTTAAACGATTCTTTCAACTGTCCAACAATTTCATAATCGCCTAAAATCTGACTGTCTAAACCAGTTCCAGTTTCAAACAAATGTTTTACGGCATCTTTATCTTTATAAACATAAGAGACATTGATAAAATCTTCAATAGTTCCGTTGGAATATTTGATTATTAAACTTATCAATTCAAAAGGATGTTTGGCAAAGCCAGTGATTTCAGTTCTATTGCATGTTGACAAAACAAAAATCCCGTCAATTCCTTTCTCTTTGGCCTCTGTAAGTAATAACTTTTGATTTTCTTTAGTAATGCTGAAAGTGCCTCGCACCTTAACATCAGCCTTTTTATAACTTAATCCTACATTGTATAATTTGGTAGGTAGATTTCCGTGATTCATAAAAATAGTATTATCAATAAGTATCGACAAAAGTACAACTATATTTCACTACAAAACATCGTCAAAAGTACTTTTATTGTCGACATAAGTTACATAACGTAGTTTATAATAAGTCTAAATAATGTGTAATTTGATAAAAATATGACAAATGTCATAAAAGTCAAGCCCTTTAAACAATGACTTTTGTCATATTTTTATCAAATTATTATTTTTTTCTATTAATTTTTATCAGTACTTTTGCGTATATTTTAATGCAAATTCATAAAAACAACTTATGAAATCTAATTTAGGCAATTACAAAACTATCGACAAAAGTACCCAATATATTTTTCACGAAACAGGCACTTTTAAAATATTTCATTTGAACAACTTATCAGATAATCTTGAATTGTTTGAATATTCTTTAAACAATAATTATATTCAAATTTATTTTTGTTGTAAAAATGAATGCACCATAGCTTTTAATGCTGAACATTGCGCCATAAAATTAATTGAAGACGGTTCTAACATGGTCTATTTTAAAGATGAAAAAATGAATCTTTTCTTCAATTTACCCCCAAATGCTGAATTGATTGCTATTTTAATTTCAATTGAACATTTTCATTCTTTATTTTCTATTAACGGAAATGTTTTATTTAATTATAACAGTTTAAAATCAGAAAACCCTATTATTGTTCCAAAACAAATTAATTCTATCATAAAATTAATTTTGAACCAATTAAGAACAAGGCAAACAAATGAATTACTCAGACCTATATATATTAAAGGGAAAGTATATGAATTATTAAGTTATTACTTTAGTGAATCATCAGAAAAAGAATCTGAAAGCTGCCCATACATTTCAAATGAAGAAATTGCCGGCAAATTAAAACAGGCTAAAAAACTTATTGTTTTAAAAATGAATAATCCTCCTTCTCTATCCGATTTAGCGAAAGAAGTTGGCCTCAATATTAAAAAGTTAAAAACAGGTTTTAAAGAAGTTTATGGCGTTCCGGTTTTTGTATTTTTATTGAACTACAAAATGGAATTGTCCAAAACATTGTTGCTGGAGCAACAAATGAATGTAAATGAAATTGCTTCACATTTGGGCTATAGCGCCTCTAGCCATTTTATTGCCGCATTTAAAAGAAAATATGGAATTACACCAAAACAATTTGCAAAATCTTAATTAAATGAAAGGAGCTTTATTAGTAAATTTAGGATCGCCAAACAGCACTTCTACAAAAGATGTTAGAAACTATTTAGATGAATTTTTAATGGACAAACGCGTTATTGATGTTCCTTATTTGCTGCGTGCGTTTCTTGTAAAAGGCATTATTTTAAATACGCGTCCTAAAAAATCGGCAGCAGCCTATAAAAAAATATGGTGGGATGAAGGTTCGCCTTTAATAGTTCTCTCTGAAAGATTACACAAAAAAGTTAAGGAGAATTCAAAAATTCCTGTTGAATTGGCTATGCGTTACGGAAATCCATCCATAAAAAGCGGCATTCAAAAATTGGCAAAACAAGGTGTTACAGAAATTTTACTGATACCTCTTTACCCCCAGTTTGCCATGGCAACTACTGAAACTATAGAAGTTTTAGCAAATGAAATTGTGAAAAAACAATTTCCAAACATTAAATTAACAATGGTTCCCGCCTTTTACAACAAACCTGATTATATAGAAGTTTTAAGTGAAAGCATTCAAAATGAACTTACCATATTAAAACCTGAACACCTGCTCTTTTCCTATCATGGCGTTCCGGAAAGACATATAAAAAAATCGGACATCACAAAATCTCATTGTAAAATCGACGGCAGTTGTTGCAATACACCATCTCCGGCTCATGAATTTTGTTACCGCCACCAATGTTATGAAACCACCAAACAGGTTGCAGAAAAATTAAATTTAAAAGAAGGCAGTTACAGCACTTCTTTTCAATCGCGTTTGGGAAATGATCCTTGGCTGCAACCATATACCAGTCAGGTTATTGATAATTTCGCTACGAACAATTTGAAAAAATTAGCGGTGGTAACACCTGCTTTTGTAGCTGATTGTTTGGAGACTTTAGAAGAAATTGGTATGGAAGCCAAACATTCTTTTATGGAAAAAGGCGGCAAAGAATTTAATGTTATTCCTTGCTTAAATGATAACGATAAATGGGTAACAACTTTGGTAGATTGGATTCATATTTGGGCTAAATAAATTGGTTTTTAAATTATTAAATTAAACAAAAACAAATACAGGATTCATAAATTATAGTTCTGTTTTCTGTAGATATCTCAAAAAATTTTAAATAATATTATCCTAATATTCAATAATATATCGTTTTTATTGAATATATAATATATTGTTTATCAGTTGGTTACAAATTCATTAATGATTTTAATCATATTAAATACGAAAACGATATCGTAAATTTACAGTCTTATAATTACAATTTTATATACTGAAATTTATGAAAAAACTTCTATTAGGTAACGAAGCATTGGCACAAGGCGCAATTGATGCCGGTATTTCTGGTGTTTATGCTTATCCTGGAACGCCTTCCACCGAAATAACGGAATACATTCAAAAGTCAAAAACAGCACAAGAATTAAATATTCACTCCTCTTGGTCGGTCAACGAAAAAACCGCAATGGAAGCTGCTCTTGGAATGTCTTATGCTGGAAAAAAATCTATGGTTGTCATGAAACACGTAGGTTTAAATGTGGCTGCAGACGTGTTTATGAATATGTCTATTTCAGGAATTAATGGTGGTTTGGTAGTTGTTGTTGCTGATGATCCTTCTATGCATTCCTCACAAAACGAACAAGATTCCCGTTATTATGGCAAATTTGCCATGATTCCAATTTTAGAGCCTTCAAACCAACAGGAATGTTATGACATCACAAAATATGCATTCGACTTATCCGAAAAATTAGGATTGCCTGTTTTGATAAGAATGGTAACGCGTTTGGCACACTCAAGAGCTGGCGTTATTACTGGAGAAAGCGTTGTTCAAAATGAAATCCATTTACCAAAAAGTGCAACTCAATTTCAATTGATTCCAATGCACGCTCGTGGCAGATATAAACATTTAGTTGATATTCAGCCTGATTTACTTGAACTTTCAGAAAATAGCGACTTTAATATATTTTATAAAGGTGTAAATAATACTATTGGAATTATTGCTTCAGGAATTGCTTATAATTATTTGATGGAAAATTTTGAAGATGGAAACTGTCCTTTTCCAGTTTTAAAAATTTCGCAATATCCATTGCCTAAAGAACCTATTAAAGAATTGTTTGATACCTGTGAAAAAATATTGGTTTTGGAAGATGGCTATCCTTTTATTGAAGAAATTATTTCCGACTTTTTAGGTGAAAACAGAAAAGTAATTGGACGCTTAACCGGTGATATTCCGCGAGTTGGAGAACTAAATCCAGATAATATTGCAAACGCTTTAGGTTTTAATGTGGTGATTAACGGAAATCTTCCAAAAGTGGTTTTGGGAAGACCTCCTCAATTGTGCGTTGGTTGTGGCCACAGTGATTTATTTGATGCCATTAATGCCTTAAAAAATGAATCCGCAGCGCAACAGGTTTTTGGAGACATCGGTTGCTCTGCTTTAGGTGTTTTGTCACCATATAAAAGTGTCAACACCCTTATTGAAATGGGTGCTTCAATCACTATGGCAAAAGGCGCATCAGATGCAGGAATTCATCCTGCAATTGCTGTTATTGGCGATTCCACCTTTACCCATTCCGGTATGCCTGGATTGTTAGATGCCATTATTGAAAATACTCCAATAACTGTAATTATTTCTGATAATTCTGCTGTTGCAATGACAGGTGCACAAGATTCAGCAGCTTCTGGAAGATTAATTTCAATTTGCCTTGGTTTGGGTATTGAAGAAGATCACTTAAAAATAATTACACCGTTGCATAAAAATTTACAAGAAAATATTGATGTTATTCGTGAGGAAATAAATCACAAAGGTGTTTCTGTAATCATTGCTCAGCGTCCGTGCGTGCAACTTCCAAAAGAGAAAAAAGACAAACTTAAAGAAATTAGCAACGTTCAAAAAAATTAAACTCCCATGAAAACAAATATAATTTTAGCAGGTGTTGGCGGACAAGGAATTTTAACTATCGCAGCTGTTTTGGACACTGCAGCTTTGGACAACAATTTACACGTAAAACAATCGGAAGTACACGGAATGAGTCAGCGCGGCGGTGCTGTGCAATCTCATGTGAGAATTTCAGATAAACCTATTTATTCCGATTTAATTCCGCAGGGAAAAGCAGATATGATTATTTCAGTTGAACCTATGGAATTGTTGCGCTATTTACCATTTTTGAAAAAAGACGGCTATTTAATCACCGATTCCAATCCGTTTGAAAATATTAACAATTATCCGGAATTGGAAACACTTTATAACGAAATAAAATCGCATAAAAACCATATTTTAATTGACGCAATGAAAATTGCAAAAGATTTAGGAAATTCAAAAGCAACCAATATTGTACTTTTGGGCGCCGCTTCTTCATTAATTCCTTTAAGTGATGAAAGTTTTCAAAAAGCCATTGCCGCACTTTTTGAAAGAAAAGGCGAACGCATTGTTGCAAAAAACTTGGAAGCTTATTTAAAAGGTAAAGAAATTGCCGCTGAAATAGTTTTCTAAACACCAATTTTTTATGCTGAACGAAGAATTAATAAATCCCAAAAGCATTGTTGTTATTGGTGCTTCAAACAATATGCACACCCCTGGTGGAAGCGTTTTAAAAAATTTAATCGCCCATCATTTTAATGGCGAATTATTTGCTGTAAATCCTAAAGAAACAGAAGTTCAAGGATTAAAATGCTATCAAAATGTTGCTAAAATTCCCAATGTAGATTTAGCGATTATTGCCATTGCAGCAAAATTTACTTTAGAAACAGTTCAAATTTTAACGCAACAAAAAAACACCAAAGGTTTTATTATTTTTTCTGCGGGATTCGGGGAAAAAGATGAAGAAGGCAAAAACCTTGAAAATCAAATCGTAAAAGAAATAAACGCCGTTGGCGGAACACTTTTAGGTCCTAATAATATCGGATTAATCAATCAGCATTATGCCGGTGCTTTTACCACACCAATTCCCAAATTAAATCCTAAAGGAGTCGATTTTATTTCAGGTTCCGGCGCAACTGCCGTATTTATTATGGAAGCCGCTATGGAAACCGGATTAACATTTTCAAGTGTTTATTCTGTAGGAAATTCAGCGCAAATTGGCGTAGAAGAAGTGTTGGAACATTTAGATGAAACTTTTGAAAAAGGAGAAAGTTCTGAAGTAAAATTATTATATATTGAAAGTATTGAAAATCCACAAAAA
>JBAZGP010000051.1:0-3475 GCA_041652835.1 Lutibacter sp.
AAAGGCTCTGGAGTTCCTGTAATTGCAGATGGTGGTATTCGTTATACAGGTGATATTCCAAAAGCAATTGCTGCCGGTGCGGATTGCGTAATGCTGGGTTCCTTGTTGGCAGGCACAAAAGAATCGCCAGGCGAAACCATTATTTATGAAGGAAGAAAATTTAAATCCTATCGCGGAATGGGTTCCATTGAAGCTATGGAACATGGTTCAAAAGACCGTTATTTTCAAGATGTGGAAGATGATATTAAAAAATTAGTTCCTGAAGGAATTGTAGGAAGAGTGCCTTATAAAGGAGAATTAAATGAAACGATGGTCCAGTTTATTGGCGGTTTACGTGCCGGAATGGGCTATTGCGGCGCAAAAGATATTGAAGCCCAAAAGCAAGCTAAGTTTGTTAAAATTACCGCTGCAGGAATACGTGAAAGTCACCCTCACAATGTAACCATCACAAAAGAATCTCCAAATTATTCGAGATAATTCTTAGGAATATAACTAATAAATACCTAAAGTTAATTTTTTGACTTTTTCATATGTGTTTTGTTAGTGATTTGTTATAAAAAGGGCAATATATAGTTACTGAAAATTTAATTTCAGATCCTAAAAATCGACATTTAAGTTTGTTTGCCGTGATTTTATTAGTGTTTAACATTTAACGATATCATTCTTTTTTTTTAATTTTTATTATAAAAGGATAAGTTATATGTAAATTTTCATATTCGTGCTTCCGATTTGTATTGCTACTTCTCTTTGCGACAAGTGTTTGTGCTTATCCAGTTTTTACTCAATTTCATACACAGATTTCATATTCTAGTAAAAAAAACGAGTTTATATTTATCTTTATGCTCTTGGTGTTAGTCTTACGCTAAAACCTAAATTCATTAATTGTGCTACACTTTTTTGTATGTCTCTTTGTTTCTTTTTTTGATTGACTGCTTCTATTTGCTTAATTGGTTCTTTGTAAACCTCTTTGTTTTTTAAAATATAATATACCGCTATTATTTGTTTGTGTGCGACTGCTATTAATGCTTTTTTGGAACCTTTTCGGATTAGTAATTTTTGATAAAAAGTCTTCAAATAACCCTGCTTCTTCCTCGTTGCTCCCCAAGCTGCCTCGACTAATGCTGATTGGATATGTTTGTTTCCGTGGATGACTCGGGTGCTTTTTTTTTACCTGCACTCTCGTTGCTTCCTGGACTTAATCCTGCCCAACTCGCTAAATGATGTTCGTTAGGAAAGCAATCCATATCAACACCTATTTCGCTAATTATAGTTATCGCTGTGTCTTTTCCTACGCCATCAATGGTTTGCAAAAGTTCCAATTCCACTTGATATTGAGCAACCGATTTATCTATTTGAGTCTCAACTTTTGTAATTAATTTTTCATTTTCTTCAATGGTTTCTCGTATTATTTTTAACATAAAACGATGATGATCAGTTATCTTTCCTGTTAAAGCTTCTTTTATATCTTCTTTCGAAGCCTTTATTTTGCCATGAGCATGAGAGACAAGTTGGGCAACATCTTCAACGCCATCTATAATAGCATTGATTATTTTTGTAGCACTTACCCCTTTTACATCAGAAACTACACTACTCAATTTGATGTTGCAATCTTCTAAAACCTTGATTATTCGATTGGTTTCAGAAGCTATAAACTGTGTTTTTTTCTTTTTATAACGCACCAAATCTCGTAGTTCTCTTATGTCTTTTGGGGGTGTAAAACTTCCTTTTAAAAGACCAGTAACTAACAATTTACTTAACCAAGCACTGTCTTTTTTGTCAGTTTTATGACCAGGAATATTCTTTACATGACGAGCATTTACTAAAATGATTTCAAAGTCTTCCTCCAAAATATTGAAAACAGGTTTCCAATAAATTCCCGTACTCTCCATAGCCACATGGGTAACTTGGTTCTCCTTGAACCAATCTCGCATTTCTATCAATGAACTTGTGAAACCTGTAAAATTTCTGGTTTCAAAATCTTTTCCGCTACTCCTAATAGTAGCAACCATAACATCTTTGTGAACATCTATTCCGCATCCTACCGAGATAAGTTGTTCGAATTCAACTGTTTTCATAATCAATAAGTTTTTAAATCCTTATATAAATTTAAGCAAAAAAACTCATCGGTGTTTGCGTGTGCGCTAAATCATGGGTATTTCATATTTCAATTTTTATGAGATTAACTATGCTCCTCTATTTTCACTTCTTTAACCATAGCTTATGCAAACCTAATTTCTATTCAATTCATTCTTTAATGCTATCCCAATAGGAGTCAACAAGTATCTTTGTTTTGGATGGTTTGGGCTATCCGGATATTTCATTTGTATGTATTCGTCTTTAAGAGCAGGTTCTAAATAATTTTCTCTAAAATTACCTTCGTGCTTTAATTCTAATACATCTTGTATCGCTTTTCTACTCATTTCTCCTTCTAACACTTTTACTAGATTTTTAACTTCTACGGAAGTACTACGGAACTCCTGCGGTACTTGGTCGGTACTTGGTCGGTAGAGCGTTACTTTAAAGGAGATGTCTTGTTCAAATTCGGGTTCTTTTAATCCTATTTCTTTTGCAATACGTACCATATCTGCGGTTCCAGTCCCTAATCTTTCTATATAGCCTTTTAGATACATTGGCTCTGCTAATAAGGGATTTGCAGGAACAGAGGTATGTACTTTTTTAAGCTTTTCTGTAGTCCAACCTAAAGGCAAAGTACCCGGATTGAAAATTTCTACTCGATCTTTGAAAACCATTACTTGAACACTTCCATTATTGGTATAATCACGGTGGGCAATGGCATTTACCAATGCTTCTGCCACTATTTCTTTTGGGATTTCATATTTACCCGGTATAGAAGTATCTTGTGAACGTGTGCCAATAGCATAATCCAATTTAGACAACACAAATTCTTCTGCTTGATCTACTAATTCAAATACATCGCCTTTAAAAACTTTATAGGATGCAATAGGTTTTTCGATAATCATGCCTTGAAAAAATGCACAACGAACTTCTGAATTGATAAAAAACCGTTGTGGTTCTTTTCCAAAAAGCAAAATTGCAGCCTGTGTAATTCTACCTTCATTTATTAAATTGAGATGCGTTAGAATGACTTCTATAGGGTCCGTTTCTTGTAATTTAAAGCCTCTTTTTGCTCTTGCTACACGAACAAAATCGATAACTTTTGTTGTATCTAAATCGGCTAAAGTAGCGGATGGATGCAACGAAGCATCAAAAGGACCTGTTCTAATAATTTCTTTTTCAATTAAATAATTGACTAGAGAAGCATAAACGGTTGATTTGAGTTCATCGGTAGTCGTAAATCGTTTACGTATGAGTGATGCCTGCACTTTTTCTATAAACGCATTTTGTTTTGGGTGTCTTTCTTTGGCACTGTGATGCGTTAAAAAAATCAATCGGGTTTTGTGGTGCACCGTAGCTTGGTCAAATTCTCGTTCTGTTGGGGAAATTCTTTCAGCAT
>JBAZGP010000051.1:3485-13772 GCA_041652835.1 Lutibacter sp.
TTCAGCATCTTCAAAGCCATAGTCTTTACCAAGTAATCCCAGATAAATGGCACTTTGTTCAACCTCTCTTAAATAAACTTGTGCAGTGCTTTGATCGTAGGCCGGTAGGTGTTCAAACAAAAAAGGTTCAAAAAATTTACCCAATAATGGATCTGCATTTAAATAGTCAAATACTGCTTTACGCTCTGTGGCCAATTCGGCTTGTACGCTACTTATGAATACTTTTATTTTTTGCATTGTGAAAACTTTATTTGTAGACTATCTGTTTATTCTAATTCTAATTTATTCTCAATTTTTTTAGGGATTAACTACGCTCCTCTATTTTTACTTCTTTTACCATAGCTAATGCAAACCTAATTTTTAATCAATTCTTTTAATTTAAACCAATAACTTTCATCCCAAAACTTTCTTGCATTTCCAGAAGTTGAAGGCGCACAATATAATTTAGTAAGTCCAATGGTATTGGGCATTAACCCATAGGAGATATTTTTTGTTTTTGTATCTAAATAAGTTGCAGCCGCTTTTTTACCATTAAAGCAGGCAATTTTTGGTTGGTATTTTAATATTTTTTGTTTAAAACCTCGTATATCGAAATCTTTGTCTACCAGCGCATTGTCGTTACCACTCGTAAGTTTAACCATATCGGTTAGACCAAAGTTATATTTGAGCAACTGTTCATATTCTGATGGTTGCATTGGTTTTGGAATGAATTTAGCCTTGTAGAGTGCTGGGTAAAATTGATTGCCCGGACCAGCATAATAAGCTTGTTTCTTAGCTGAAGCTTCTCCTACAGCTGTGCCGCAAAAGACAATGTCTAAATTGGGTTTTAATACATCTTTTAAAATCATAGCAATTTGTGATTATTTTTTCAATATTTCACTCTACTAATTTACACTAAATAATTTTATCAAACTTTATATAACTCCTTATACCATAATACCCAATCTTCTATTTCTATATCATTAATTGCTTGAGCTTTTTCAATTACATCTTTTGAAGTAAAAGTTGAGAATTTGGAATTATTAGCTATTAAATTTTTATATTCATTTATTGATTTAACTAAGGAATGATTTTCGGGATGATGAACTACTGAGAAGCAAACCTTTTTAAATTTACTTTCCTTTTCCAAAGCAAAACCAAGTAATTGATTTCTCCATAATTGATTCATTCCTCCTTTGAATGGACAGGATTCAACATTAGATGCATTTGCAAAAAATGACTGATTTTCATCGGTAATATTCCAATATTTTCGTTCTTTAAAGATATGATGAAAACAATAATCTTTGTTTAATACTATTTCCGAAAATGATTTACTACAAAGGTGTTTTTCTTTATCTCTATCTTTACTTTTAAACCCACCACAAACTGTAAATTCCTTTTCAGTAAGTTTATGTTCTATCAACCATAAGCATAATTCATCGCTATGGTTGTAATATGCTATTGCAATATCACTGTCTGTGCCTGAAAGGGAGGAATGATCTTTTAACAAACCTCTTTCTTTATTGCTATTACCATCCCAATATTCTATCCTAAATCCTTTATACAATTCAGAAACCGCTAACTCCTTAAAATCTGGTTTTAGCATACGAAATATTTCATTTGCTCTTTTTGATACTAATATTGGCAAAAACAAATTTACATTGGCGGCTTGTGAGCTTGCCATATGATTAAAGTGATTATGTAACTTAAAATTAAACTCTTTTTTATGTTGTTTTAAATCATTCAATATTGTTGGATAAATTAAAGGAAATTTGTTATGTACGGCTTTTGGTAAAATGGCATCATATTCAATTAACTCACCTTTATACTTGTATAACCCAACGTCTTTAATTTTTAATTTTTCCCATTTATAATTAATGAGGTGTACATATAACTCTTTTTGAAACTTGGTTAATGAACTAGGAAGTTTATATTCTTTTTTATCTATAATTGCTACTTTCATAATTACTTTAATTTATATATTCATTTTTAATAGCCTCTATTTTTTTTAGTTAATTGTTGAATAGTTATCCCATCTTCTAATAACTTATATTTACCTGGTGCTAAATCAATGGGGTTGCCTTCTTCATAGAAATCCTCATCCCATTCATCAGCTTCATCTTCCCATTCCTCTTTTAATTTTATCAATTTATATTGTGTTTCTTCGCAGTTGATCTGACCTTTAAATTTCTTTCCTATTTTAAAGTCTTCACCAGGTTCTACTTGAATAACATCCATATCATATCCTTGTTGGAATAATACAGCATCACTGTTGTAATCTTCATCTTCCGAAAATCCCATTGAATCTCTGGTTGATTCATAGTTTGGCATTATTAAAACTTCTAATGTGTTCATAATTATTATTTTTGATGTTTATATAACTATTTCCCATATTCCAATTCTTAAATTTTCTGGAATTTTCGAATCAACCAATTCTTGTGAAAGGAAAACTAATTTTGTTTTAATGCAGTCAACTTTATTTAATACCTTTCCTTTTTTTGGCTTATAAAATTTATAAAATTTATCGCAATTTCCTTCATAATCAGAATGAGGATTTTTAATGTCAATTTCTTTTTCTGTTTTATCATCCTCAAAGTCTAACCAGTGCTGATAAAACTTTGAAAACGTTTTTGTACTTATTGGCTTGGATTTATCGTCAGGAATTGGGATTTCCATAAAAGAATGTTTAAATTCATCTTTTTTACCACAAATAAGGAAATATGCTTTATCTCCTCCATTTTCCAAAAAATAATGCAACCTTAATAAATCGTTAAATACTCTTTGTTTTTCAGACGGCTTAGTTGTCGAACCATTTTTTATATACTTGAACTCAAATGCTGTCTTTGTACCATCTTTTTCATAAAACAAGTCAAGACTTCTCTTATATAGAAAAGGATGATTAAATTCAAGTTTTATTTTGTCTTTTTCACATATAGATTTTTCCAAATATTCTGCAACGGGATATTTAATTGAACTTTCATTAATAATATAATCACGCCCAACTGCCGAAATATAATTTAACCACCAAATAACAGAAGACGCCAAGTGAGTATGATTTATTTCTTTTTTCATTATAATAGTTGATCTGTAAAATTTTCAAATTCAAGCTCATTAAGATCTTTAACAATAACCCTAAGCCAAGGGTTATCCATGTGTATTTCAACGAATTGATTAATGCTCTTATTTTGCACATCTTTCATAATATTATATTTTAATAATTAAATTACCTCCAAAACAACATACTTCACCCCACCAAAAACAAAACTATCTCCAGCTTTTCTGCCCAACATAATTTCTGAAAGTGCAGCAGTTGTAGCAATTTGTTTAAACTCTCCAGTAAAATTGCCTTTTACAGCATTTTTGGTAATGTGGTATTTAAAGTTTGTATTGTCTTCTTTTTGGATTACTACTTTGCTTTCATTTGCAATTGTAGTTGCTATATTGAACAAATTTGGCTCCTCAAACAATTGCTGTTGCCCATAAATTTCTTGTGGCTCATTTACAGCATTTCCTATTTTAGTAGATTGGGTTGCCTTTGCTTTTTTAGCTGCCGTTTGTTTGGTTTTTACATCACTAAAAGTTGCACCAACTGGTACTTCTTTATTTTTTTGCTTGTAAAAAGCGACTACATCTGCTTTTTTATGTAAACCTTGTTGTATTTCTTCTTCATAGCGTTCGTGGTTTAGCAGTAATAGGCGTTTTAATACTTCTTTACGTGCATCTGGGTGTATGGTGTAACGTACTCTGTCATTTTCTGGTAAATACTCTACCTCATAAAAATTGTGGCGTAAGTGTATGTCTTGCCAACCATAAGAAAATATTAAAGTTTCGTCTAATTCAACATATAAACTTCTCAATTCATCTACTTCAAAGTCGCTAAGAGTTTCTTTGTTATTTAGCTCATTAAAAATCTCAGTTAGTCCACATTTTTTAACCTCTTGCCTTTGAACCACATATTGCAGAAAGGATTTGGCACTTTTCAAACTTTTAACCTTTGCCATTGGAAATGTGTCAAAACAAGCTGTAGTAGAATATTGCAAAGTTGATGCCCCCATAGTGGTGCCATATTTCCAAGCCCAAAGTGAATGCAATGAAGACTGAATATTAGTGTAAAGTTCCATATCATAATTTGAAAAAATAATGCACTTAACAGAAAACAATTTTTCAGTAGATATTGGCTTTAACATTATGTGCTTGGAAGTCTGAGCCATAACAAGGGTTTCTGAAATGTCCTTTAATTTATCATAGAGCTCCTTTCTTTCTCTTTGATATTTCCACCAATATTCCTTTGCATTTTTATCTGACTTCACTTTTTGTCTTGCTGGGAAGACAGTTTTTAAAAGATGATTAAAAGGTTCTGTAAAAGTCTTGGCTTTCGTTAAGGAGTATTTATTTAAATCAATAGCCCACCTTTTCCAATTATCGGGATGATGACTATTGATATCATCACCTGATATAAATTGTTTAATTATTAACCTATTATTTGGATCATTTTTAATAAAGACATTTCTTTCATCATCTTGAATTATAAATCCTTCTCCGTATACTTTCGTCCCCGTATAGGATAAACCATTATTAATAATTAATTTATACGGATTGCCAATTTCAATTTCGGGACTAAATAATGACGAAATAAATTTGACACTTTTTCCATCTAAGTAATATTGTGATTCCCATTCTCCTTTAAATACAGAGAATATTGACACGTGAACGTTAGCAGTTCCTGGCCATTCTTTTGACTTTATAGCTGAATTAATTGAGCAACCAGATTTAATTAAAAAATCAAGACTACTTTCTCGAGTTTTTCCTTCGGAAACTTTATTCGTGGTAATTATGGATAAAAAGCCATAATCTTTAATAGTACTATAATATCTCCGAATAAAATACGAAACTAAATCAGCCATTCCTGCAACGCCATTGTAATAATTGCTTATATAATTTGTGAAATAATCACCATATATATTGGACAGCTTACTTCCTCCTTTGTACGGAGGATTCCCCAATATACAATCAAAACCGCCATTTTGAAACACTTGTGGAAACTCTAAAAACCAATGAAAAAAATGTTTGTTTTGGCTTACTGCCGTTGCAGCACCACGGTCTAAAATTTGCGCTTCCGTTTTTAAGTAGTTTATATATTGGCTATGTGTGGTTAGTTTTTCTTTATTGGCTTCGGTTTTTGGTATAAAAAATTGTGCTACTTGTAAATCTGCCAATTGTTTTAAACGCCACCATTTTTTACCTTTTATCAACTCTTGGTATAGTTTGTCTTTTTTGGCAATTTGTTCAGGAGTATTTTCTGGTAATTGGGCAAAATTAGCAAAGTCATTTTGTAAGCCTTTTAAGTCGTCATCAACTTTGGCAACTTCATAAGTGCTTAATTGGTTTTTGGTTTGTCGTTCTAAATTATTACGGTTTCTAAAAGCTGTGGCAATTTCTTTGTCATCATCCGGTAAGGTTTTAAAAGCTTCACTGGCAATGCCATTTTCCAATTCTTCAAAATGTGCCAATCCAACAATGGCATTTCCACATTTAATATGGTGGTCTAAAAAGTTCATGGGTTGCCCAGGGTCATGTGCTTCTAACCATAAGGCTACTTTACACAACTCTACCGCCAAAGAGTTTAAATCCACCCCATAAATGCAATTGCGTATGACGTCTCTGGTCGCTTTTCGCATTTCCGTTGGCGCAGGCTGGTCTTCCTTGCTACGGTGTTTTGCCAACTCAAAACCAATACGGCGTGCGGCAGATAGTAAAATATGCCCGCTACCGCAAGCTACATCGCACACTGTTAAAGACAACAACCCAGCTTCTGGATCTTGTTCTTTTAGCTTATCGGCAATTAAATAATCTAAAGAATGGGTAATAAGCGGTTTTACCAATTCTTCTGGCGTGTAATGCGAACCGCTTGAAGAACGGCCATCTCCCTTGACAAAACTAAAAATAGGTTGCCCCAAATTATCTGTAAAAACCGGGTCATATTCCAATAATCCTTCATAGACCGAACCAAATTCTTCAACATCTAAATCGGCATAATTTACACGAACACGTTGACCTTTTTCATTTTCGAAGGTTACCAAATAGCGTAATACTTTGAGCAAACATTCATTGTCCAGCAATTGCTCGTTAATAATATTTAATGCACTTGGAGAAAATAGTCCAGAACCTAATGGATCAATTCCTAGTTTATTACCGTATTGGCCATCTTCAAACAAAGCAAAAGTGGTGAGTAAAGATTGCCATAAATCCGTTTTTCTAGGATCTACATATACTAGCTTTTCAGCTAATTTTGTCAATCGCTGCAAACTGTAAAAATCGTAATAGATTCCCTTTTTTTTGTTTAGTACCTCATCGCGTTTTTCAGGATAAATCAATTTTCTTTCCTCTATAACCAGTAAAAACAGCATACGATACACCAAACGCAATGTGTATAGATAATAATTTTTGGGCGTAATTTTATTTTCTAATACCTGTCGGCGTAAGTTTTCATTATTGGGATGATACAATAAGCCATTTGCCAATTCTTTAATAGAGCTTTCAACAGCAATACTTAATCGTTCTCTAATTCGAGATCCTGACGAAATGGCTTCCTGATGGTAAAACTCAAAAATACTATCAGCTCCAATATCAATTTTTTCAGGCATTCTGGTTGCATGCAAGGCTCGGAAGAGCAATGCAAACTCAACATACAAACCTTCTTCCATCATTTGCTCCAAATCGAACTCCAAATAGCTCAATCGGCTTAAACGCGTGGCATCACGAAGCAACCTTAAAAATCGACCGTTTGTTACTAAGCCATATAAATGCTCGTCTTTATTATTTAAATATTCTTGCACCAAGGCGTGCGGTGATAAACGGGTTCCACCTGTTACTGGACGTTTATCTAGGGATTGGTTTACCCCAACAATATGAATAGGAAATCCATCACGATTTGTGGATCGATGACTTATGGCATAGGATTTTCCATTGATGATTTCTGCATTTGAAATGGTCATTTCATAACCCAATACCGACAATAAGGGTACCATCCAAAAACGCCTTGTTTCTGTTGTTCCGGTATCGGTATCTCTTAGATTTTCTCTTTTTTGTTTGAAGGCATTCCAATTGGAAATTGCCAATGACCAAGCCAAATTAATTTCATCACGAATGGATGCACTAGGATTTAAATTAAAATCGATGGCTTTTTGATAACGAATATCTTCGGTTCTTATTTTTTCAAGAATTTCACTTGATACAATATTACCTTGAATAGAAATAGCACTGTAGTTCATAATTACAAGGATTTTGGTTTTGGCATTAATAGATAAACACCCATTACATCTGGTGGTAAAATAGGTGTTGCTTTTTCAAAACGGCGCCCTCCAACAAGTTCTTTAAATCTTCCGTGAGCTTCTACTAATTTTTCAGCACGATCATTTGCTAACTCAATAAATTGAGGTTTCATTGTTTCAAAGTGCTCTAATTCATCTTTAATATCTTTTTGTTGACGTTCTCTAGATAAATTAGATAAACTTTGTGCTGTTGTCATTAAATTTTTAGCTGTGTTATAATCCAGAATTTCTACCTTTCCATTCACAGATTTATAGCCCCACAAGTACATTTCTTCAGCAATTGCTTCTTTTTTTGAAGCTACTTCCTTTATCACATTTCTCACTCTAAACATTACCAATGTTGTTTTGGTATCCACAGCATCGGTTTGAATTTCACTAACACGAGCTAATCTTCCATATTCCGGATGTGGTTCGAATGCAATAGCTATTAAAAACTGGCATAGTTGCTCCACAAATTGATGATTACGACCTATATAGGTGTAGCCTTTTGGGGTTGGAGATACAAAGCTAATTTTGGCTAATTTATTGCCATTAAAAAATCGTTTGATATGTGGTGGTAAGTTTTGTGGTTGGATACTATATCCTGATTTGCCATCCCATTCACAACTACCTCCTAGTTGTTGCACTGCGCTTTTTACTAATTGTGCAACAGTATCGTCACCACCAATGGCTTCATCAACCTCTTCTAAATCTTTTTTGATTATTTCGGGATCAATACTTTCATGTGCAAAAATGCTTCTTAAGTTTTCTCCTTTTTTCTTGGCTAAATCCAATTCATTGGTCACAATCTCCTCCGCAAATAATTTTTGTTGTTTTCCATCAGATTTATCGCCATCAAACAACAAATGTTTTGCAGCTTCAGCCATCACTGATTTGCTATTTTCTCCAATAGCAATAGAAACTCCTGTCGACTTTTGAATTTCCACCACCTTTTTTATTAAAACTTCCAATACAAATGTATCCATGTCATTATCCTCACCATATAAAATATAGTTTTTGATAATTGGTGCTGCTTGGCCAAAACGATCTACACGCCCAATACGTTGTTCTAATCTGTTCGGGTTCCAAGGTAAATCGTAATGTATTACAGCCATAAAATGTTCTTGTAAATTAATTCCTTCACTTAAACAATCTGTAGCTACCATCACCCTTTTTTCAGCCTTCCCCATTATTTCAATTCGCTCCTTACGTTGCTCATCTACAAGTTCAGAGGTGATGGCTTCAATATGAATACTATTAGGCATTTCATTTTTTAATCGGTCCGCAACATAATTTGCGGTTGCTATATAGTGACAAAAGACAATAGGATCAAAGCCATCTTTAATTAATTGTTTTACATATTTTATTGTTGTTTCAATCTTTCTATCTAATTGATTTTTTTGGAGTAACATCGCTTCTTTCTGTAAACTCTCTAAATCTTTTAACTCTTCATTTTCAAAATCGAGACTTTCTAATAAATCAAGTCTTGGAATATCAGAAACATACTCTAAATCTTCAAACAAGGTATTTTTGAGTGAAGGCGCTTCAAGGGTTTCTTCGCCAGCTGCTAGTTTTTCTTTTCTGCGTTCAAGCATCTCAACGGCCATAATTGGACTTGACATAGCACCTTTAATCAATGCAATGGCAGCCCAAGAGCGCAATAATTGTGTTTGTTTATTATCCGTTTCCACTGCTGAAATTCCTCGTGCAAATCGAATCAAATTATGATAAAATAATTGATATTCTGGCGAAAGAGCATAACCGATTTCTAAAGAATCACGGTCTGGAAATTCTGTTTTTTCTTTGAGCCATCTTTTTATCTGATCACGTTTTCGCTGAACAAAATGCTTTGCTAACTTTCTTCTTTCATTTTGATCAATGTTATCAAATTTTAATAAACCAAATTCCGGTTTCAACAAACCTAAAAGTGATGTGAACTCATCGTCTTTACCACTATGAGGTGTTGCCGTTAACAGTAATATATTTTTATGAGTGTCTTTTGCAAGGTCATGAAGTAAAGCGTATCGTTGCTGCTGCGATTTTGAAGTTGCACCTTCTGGTAATGCACAGGTATGTGCCTCATCAACAATGACAAACTCTGGGCAATCATTAATAAAAAAGCCCCTTCTTCTATCAGATTTTACATAATCTATAGAAATTACTTGAAATGGAATTTGGTAAAAAACACTTCGATCCCCAGAATATTTACGATCTAATTTAGAGGCTGTACTAGAACGAATAATTTCAGCATCTATATCTAATTTATCTTTTAACTCCGCCTGCCATTGTTCACATAAATGTGGAGGGCAAATCACTGCAAACTTTTTTACTTCACCACGTTCCATCAATTCCTTTAAAATAATAAGCGCCTCTATGGTTTTACCAATCCCCACATCATCGGCGATCATCAATCTCACTATATCTTGTTTCAAAGCCATTACTAAAGGCACCAATTGATAAGCGCGTGGTCGGAATGATAATTTCCCCATACATCTGAATGGGCCGGCTGCATTTCTAAACGATAACCGAGAAGCATCAAATAAAATACGCGCTGTTTCAAAAGCACCTATTTCAGTTGATTCGGGTTCTGGAAAATGCGCTGAAGTAATCTTTTCATTTAGAAGCGTAATTGGCAAATAAACAGCTGTTTCTTCTTCTTCTGAACCTCCTAATGGCTTGATACGTAATATATCAGTATCATCTGAAGGTAAAACCATCCAATCTCTTTTACGATAATGAACAAGGGTGCCTGGTTGATGTTGTGTGTTGTTCATATTTAATTTACTTTTCTAAAAACATCTTTTCTTCTTAAAACTAATTCTTCAATTGCCTCTGTATAATTCCAAATAATGATATCATAACCAGCTTCACTGAGTAATTTTCTTTTATGCAAATCATCTTTACTCACACTTTCTTTATCGTGAACGGTACCATCACAAAATAATACTATTGGTCCATTTGCTGTATTATACACAAAATCGGCACTGATATAGAATTC
>JBAZGP010000052.1:0-13471 GCA_041652835.1 Lutibacter sp.
TAAGTGCCTTATTTGTTGAGAATAGTTTAGATTATACAGAATCTATAAATCAAGAGATTTCTTCTGAATCTAAATATAGTTCATTGGAACAGGAAAACATGGCAATAGGAGCCCAATTAATTAGTAAATGGAATTCTAATTTTAGTTCCCATATTCAAACGTATGTAACAAAATATTTAATAAATTCCGCGAATTCTGATTTGCTGAATGACCAAACATTATTTCAGAATAATGAAGTTTTAGAAACGGGTTTTAAAATTAATACCACTTACAATTTAAAAAATAACTTAAAATTTTTAAATGGGTATGAGTTTTCTGAGTTGGGAATTACCAATGCGGAAGAAGTTAATAAACCTGTGTATTTAAAATCTATAAAAAATGTTGAAAGAGAGCATGCGATTTTTAGTGAATTAAATTTTACTTCAAAAAATGGAAAGACATTTATAACATCGGGTCTAAGATTGAATTTCAATGAGAAATTCGGTACATTTTTGTTAGAACCCAGATTGCAATTTTTGCAAAAAATCAATTCAAATTTTTCATTGAAATTGGCTGGAGAGTTCAAAAGTCAAACCGCAACTCAAATTATTGATTTACAAGAGGATTTTTTAGGAGTGGAAAAGAGAAGGTGGGTTTTAAGTGACAATAAGTTAATCCCTATAATTAAAAGTAAACAGGCATCTGCAGGGATTCATTATAAAAAAAACAATCTATTTGTAGATTTGGAAGCATTTCAAAAAAAAGTTAGTGGAATTACAACATCAAACCAAGGGTTTCAAAATCAAAATCAATACATTAAAACATCTGGTGACTATTTTGTGAATGGAATTGAATTTTTAATTAATAAAAAAACCGATAATTATAGTGCTTGGGTTGGATATACTTATAACAATAACACGTATAATTTTCCGGCTTTGTCACCTTCTAAATTTCCAAATAATGTAGATGTTAGGCATGCTATTTCTTATGGAAACACGTATTCAATTCATAATTTAAGTCTTGCATTGGGAATTACATGGAGAACTGGAAAACCGCATACGACTCCTTTTGAAGATGACCCAATAAATTTTAACGGAATTGGTAATTTTATTAATTACAACAGTCCAAATAGTGAGCGTTTACCTAATTATTTTAGAGCAGATTTTTCCGCAACTTATAAATTTGATCTTACTAAAAATATTCATTCATTTGTTGGTGTTTCAATCTTGAATTTATTAAATAATAAAAACACTTTAAATACACATTACACTATTTCAAATAATAATGAAATAACCACAATAAGTAACTATTCTATTAAAACAACTCCAGATTTTACTTTTAGAATCATGTTTTAAATGGATGGGTTTCTTTTATTTTCTGGTGAATTACCCCAACCAACCTTCTCTGTCTAAACTTCTATATTGAATGGCTTCAGAAATATGTGCTGTGGAAATTTCTGCAACACCTTCTAAATCGGCAATGGTTCGGGAAACTTTTAAAATTCTGTCGTAAGCTCTGGCCGATAAACTTAAGCGTTCCATGGCAGTTTTAAGCAATGCGCTACATTCCGGTATCAACGTACAAAACTTTCTGATTTGTTTCACATTCATTTGCGCATTATGGTGAACATTTCCGTATTCTATAAAACGATTGGTTTGAATTTCCCTTGCTTTGGTAACACGTTTTCTTATTTCAGCACTTGGCTCGCTTAATTGTTCTTCTGAAAGTTTTTCAAAAGGAACGGGATTCACTTCAATATGAATGTCAATTCTGTCCAATAACGGACCCGAAATTTTACTGAGATACCGTTGCATTTCAAAAGGTGAAGAAGTTTTTGGCGAATCAGGATCATTAAAATAACCGCTTGGAGATGGATTCATACTCGCCACCAACATAAAACTACTTGGGTAAGTTACTGAAAATTTCGCCCGTGAAATAGTGATTTCCCTATCTTCCAAAGGTTGGCGCATCACTTCTAAAACGGTGCGTTTAAATTCGGGCAATTCATCTAAAAAAAGCACGCCATTATGCGCCATAGAAATCTCTCCAGGCTGTGGATATTGTCCGCCGCCGACTAAAGCAATGTCGGAAATTGTGTGATGAGGCGAGCGAAACGGGCGTTGACACATTAAGCCGCTTTCTTTTATTTTCCCAACAACAGAGTGGATTTTAGTGGTTTCCAACGCTTCTTGCATGGTCATTGGTGGCAATATGGAAGCCAGCCTTTTGCTTAACATTGTTTTTCCACTTCCAGGAGGACCGATAAGGATAATATTATGTCCGCCGGCAGCCGCAATTTCCATAGAACGTTTTACGGATTCTTGTCCTTTTACATCGGCAAAATCAAATTCGGGGTTGTCCAAACTTTTGTTAAATTCAAGTTGAACATCTATTATGGTTTGTTCAAGTTCCGTTTTTCCGTCAAAAAAATCAATAACTTCTGTAATATTTTCAACGCCATAAACTTTTAAATCACGAACTATTGCAGCTTCTTTAGCATTTTGTTTGGGTAAAATGAAACCTTTAAAATTTTCTTCTAATGCTTTAATGGCAATGGGCAAAGCGCCTTTAATGGGTTGCAGGCTTCCATCCAACGAAAGTTCACCCATAATAATATAATCGCTAATTTTTTCGGTATTTATTTGGTCTGAAGCGGCTAAAATGCCGATTGCTAAAGTAAGGTCGTAAGCCGAGCCTTCTTTGCGCATATCAGCTGGTGCCATATTTATGGTAATTTTTTTACCTGGAAATTTGTAATTGTTGTTTTTTAAAGCCGCAGATATCCTGAAACTACTTTCTTTAATGGCATTGTCGGGCAAGCCAACCAAATGGTATCCAATTCCTTTATCAATATTTACTTCAACGGTAATATTTGTAGCTTCAACGCCAAAAACGGCGCTGCCATAAACTTTTTCCAGCATATTTTTTTAATTTTCATAAAAATAGTTAAAATTTCGATGCGATTAATTGTTTTTGTATTTTTTAGAGATTAATCTTAATATGGATGATAAGTGTTTGCCTGTTCAGATTTTCTATTATTGAAATTAATTCTGTAATTTTGCTCTTAAGATAGGTATTCTTCATTAGAAAAATTATATTATGATAATTTTCTAATCTATTGAGTATCATCTTTATGTATAAACTTATTGACTATTAATTTACTGATTTTCATTAAATTATATTTTTTGTTTTGCACTAAAACTAATTTTATTATTTCCAACTATTTTGTTTGAACAAAAATCATAGAAGCTTTTTACTATTTATTGATGTTGTATTTGAAATTAAAAACAATCAACATCGCCATGTGCCCATTACCTTATCGGAATTTGGGTGTGTTATTTATTGAGGAAATTAGAGCGTTTTTATTCAACATCATTTTAGGTAAGCAAATTGAAATCATTAATTATTAGCTTTAAATTAGCTTAAAATGCAAAAAGAGAAATTATCAAATTCATTATTATATTTAATGGCGATTACCGCTGGTTTAGTAGTTGCCAATATTTATTATTCTCAACCATTATTGTCTCTAATTGCAAAATGGTTTAAGGTCAATGAAATTGAAGTAAGTCATGTTCCTTTATTTGCACAAATTGGTTATGCTTGCGGACTTTTATTTATGATTCCCTTAGGAGATAAATATGCCACAAAAAAAATTATAATTATAGATTTTTTTTTAATTATTGTTTCTTTACTTGTAGCTGCAACCGCAACTTCCTTGCCCGTCTTTATTATTAGCAGCTTTTTTATTGGATTCTCCTCTTCTATTCCTCAATTGTTAGTTCCTATGGCCGCTCATTTGTCGGATGAAGCTTCAAGAGGAAGAGCAATTGGTGTTGTAATGAGTGGTTTACTCATAGGAATTTTAGGCAGCAGATTTATTAGTGGATTTTTAGGTGAATTTATGGGATGGCAATTTGTATTTTTTGTGGCTGCAATAGCAATGCTTTTATTATTGGTTATTTTAATTATTAAGTTACCAAACATTATTCCAGATTATAAAGGAACTTACCTAAAGCTCATGCAATCTATTTATAGTATTTTTAAAAGTAACTCAAACGTTCGTTTGGCTGCTTTAAGAGGTGCTTTGGGTTTTGCGGGTTTGAGTGCTTTTTGGACCACATTGGTTTTTTTATTGGAAGATTCTTTTAATTATGGAAGTGCAACAGCGGGTTCTTTTGGTGTATTGGGTATTGTTGGAGCTTTAACTGCTAACGTTGTGGGCAGAAAAAGTACAGAAAGCAATAAAAACATACTGATTACCATTTCTTCAATCATACTTATTATTTCATGGGTTATTTTTTTAGTTTCAGCAACTTCAATTATTGGTTTAATTATAGGTGTTTTATTAATTGATGTTGGATTTCAAATGCTTCATATAACAAATCAAAGTTGTATTTTCTCCAATAATTTGGAAGCCAAAAATCGTGTAAATACCATTTATATGGTTAGTTTTTTTATAGGTGGATCTTTAGGTACTCTTGTTGGCGCCATTGCTTGGAGTTATTTTAAATGGTTTGGCGTATCTATACTTGGCCTAAGCTTATCTTTAATGGTTTTGATCGTGCATTTATTCTATTTAAAACGCAGCCAAAGTTTGTAATTATTTTTTTTTGAAGCTGCGGAAATCCTGCAACTGCTTTCTTTAATGGCTTTGTCAGGCAAGCCAACCAAATAATAATTAATTCTTTTCAATATTTACTTCCATAGTAATATTGGTGGCTTCGACGCCAAAAACAGCATTGCCATAAATTTTTTCCTGAGCATATTTTTTTTAACTTTTATAAAAATCAATTTTTAGAACTCACCTTAATTAAAAAACGGTAAACACACCCAAAATTTGCATTTATTCCAAAAATAAATATGATAAAAGGTATATATTATACAGATGTAACTTGCTGTGGTACATTAAACCACTCTGCTGAAAACTAAAGCCGAATTATATTATTTCAAATAATTAATGTAAATTTGTATCCAAGTAGATACAATGCTTATGTTCTTTATTGAAAAAACATCTGAATTTGATAAATGGTTGAGAAAGTTAAAAGACTTGAAAGCCAAGGCAAAAATCCTGTTTAGAATTCAGAAAATAGAAAACGACGGATACTTTGGAGATTGCAAACCTGTAGGCGACGGAATTAGGGAATTGAGAGTGAATTTTGCAAAAGGCTACAGAGTTTACTTCAAAGAAAAAGAAGGAAGAATAATTGTATTGCTTATTGGTGGAGATAAGTCATCTCAACAAAAAGACATTGAGAAAGCGAAAGAAATCTGGAAAAAATTAAACAAATAAAAAAATGAGAACTTCAAAATTTGACATAACGGATTATTTGGACAGCAAAGAAATGATTGCAGAGTATCTCAATACTGTTTTGGAAGAAGGAGATAACACAGATGTAATTAATGCAATCGGACATATTGCAAAAGCGATAGGAATGACCAAAATATCTGAAGAAACTGGATTGAGTAGACCAAGTTTGTACAAGGCATTGTCCGATGGTGCCAAACCACAATTTGCAACAATAATGAAAGTTTTAAAAGCCGTTGGAGGAAAAATTCAGGTGAATCCAATGTCCACCTGAAAAAATAATGACACCACAAAAAAAGGTAACCATAGAAAGTAAAGTTTAAACCAGTTTATCGTAAAAATAATCAATAAAATTCTTTAGCGTTACAGTTTAAGATAATTATAAACTACTGTAATTGAGAAAGTAACCAATTTAATTTCTTATATTAGATGTGCTTTAAGCACAATGAATAAAAATTGCTAACTATCAATGTATTTAAAGATTGAATCCAGCAATTTATTAGGAAACTTATGCTTTTTTATTGAAATTTGTAATTGTTGGTTTTTAAAGCCGTGGAAATCCTAAAATCGCTTTCTTTAATGGCTTTGTAAGGCAAATCAATCAAATAATAATTAATTCTTTTCAATATTTACTTCCATGGTAATGTTGGTGGCTTCGACGCCAAAAACGGCGCTGCCATAAACTTTCTTCAGTATCTTTTTTTAATTTAAAACTTTATAAAAAGCTTTTTTGTTGATTCCCGTTCAACCAGTTTAGCTTTAACGACTTCCGTTTTAATGTCATCAAATTCAATTTTTTCTTCAATTTTATCTATTAGTCTTTTTGCCGCGATTTCACCCGATGTGTGGGCAAAACGATTTACGCTGGTAAGCGGCGGTGTGCTGTAACGCGATAAAATACCATTTGTTAATCCAACTATGGAGATATCTTCCGGGATTTTAATCAATCTTTTATTTAAGACTTGTGTGGTAATCGCGGCAGATACTTCATCTACTGTGAAAATACCATCCACTTGATGTTTGTCTAACATTTCATTGATTTTCTCTTTCAATCCCTTTTCACTATCTTGTCTTATAATTAAATTTTTAACTGGTTTTACATCATACTTTTCAAGTGCTTTTAAATAGCCTTCAAGGCCGGATTTACCAATATTAAGGGCTTCCGACGTTGAAATAAAAGCAATATTTTTACAAGATGATTTCATTAAAAATCGAGTGGCTTTATAGGCGCTCTTCACCAAATCGGTAATTACCTTATCACAATTTATTTCTTGATGAACACGGTCATACAATACAATTGGAGTTCCTTCTTCCAAAATATTATGAAAATGGTCAAAATTTCCAATTTTTAAAGTTTCTTCAGAAATACAGGCAATAAAACCGTCAATAGTTCCATTAGAAAGCATTTCCATAGTATCAACTTCCTTTTTGTAGGATTCATTTGTGATGCAGGTGATGATGTTGTAGCCTTTTTCGGCAGCTACTTTTTCAATTCCCCTAAGCACTCTGGCAAAATAATAATTTAAAATATTTGGAACAATAATTCCAATGGTTTTTGTTTTTTTATTTTGCAGACTCAATGCCAAAGTATTGGGTTTGTATTTGTGTAATTTGGCATATTCCTGAATTCGTCTTTTGGTGTCGTCACTAATTTCATAGCTATCATTTAATGCTTTTGAAACCGTTGAAATAGAAACCTGCAATGCCAATGCAATTTGCTTAATGGTTATTCTTTTACTCATTTTTTTGGTGAAATAATTAATATTGTGGAAACAGATTTAATTTCTTCTTCATTCATTTTCATTTTTCTGAATTCGCCTTTATTGTACATTTCAGCCTGATCTTTATAATGTTTGCTGAAAGGATTTCCCGATTCGCCTGTTGGTAATATGCTCATACTGTTTTCAATATCCGAAAAATCAATGATTCTTCTTGTTGAAGGTCCGGCGTTTACTTTATACAAACCAGAATCGTCATAGTCAAAACTCATATTGTTAATCACTTCTCTTGTGCCATTTATGGCAAACGGACCAACATTAAAGTACTTTTTTAATGCGGCTACTTTTCCTAAAGGATGATTGTGCTCTAAGGTATGAATTTTTCCCCAATTCCAATCTTTAATATCGGTTCCTAATTGTTTTTCTAAAGCGGCAACTGCTTCAACCAATGATTTTGACAAAATTTCTTTTTTTGATTCCGTTTTGTCTTTTGTGGTGATATCATCCCACCAAATGGAACTGTCTTTTTCAATTTGTTCAGCAACCATTCTTTTGGATAAATGTGTGTCTAAAAACTGGGCAAACAACTTTTCACCCAATTCATCTTCAAAAGTGTTTTTTAAATATAGGTAAATCCATTTATTATAAATGGTAGGGGCAATATTGTCAACGGTATTTGAGCCATCCCAAAGTTGAAGTACATCAATGGCATTTTGTTCGTTTTTACTAAAAGAATCATAATCCATAATCTTAGTAAATTCTTTAATAATGCCTGGTGATACCGATGAAGTTACATCATTAATCATAGCCATCATAGATTGCTTGTTCCAATTATCTTTGGGTTCTAACAATTGCACAATGCGTTTTGCACGGTCTTCGGGAATATAATAACCGGGATATAACATACCAGCAATAGAATCTGGCTGATTGTTGGCGGAATACACATAATTCCACGATGGATTTTCAGCCATCGGATTGCTGCTGAAATCCAAATATGCTATAGGGTCATCATAACCAGAAGCCCCATTTAAAATAAATTTTGTGTTTACATTTGGGTTGTGTTTGTATAATTTCCCAGATGCCCACCAAGCTACATTTCCTTTGGCATCGCCATACATAATATTTAATCCTGGAGCGTGAATCATGGAGGCTCCTTTTTTAACGTCGGCCATTTCGTTGGCTCTTGAAATGGTAAAAAGCGCATCTAAAACTTTTCCTTCAAGCTGTGTATAAACCCATGACATGGCAACTGGTTCGGTTTTCGAAATCGCATCAATAGCATCATTCATAATAGGGCCGTGTCTTGAGTTTCTTAGGGTAATAATAACATCTTCAGCATCTTTTACTTTTATGGTTTTTGTTGCCGTTTTGTAAGTTTCATAACCTTCGGGCGTTTTGTATTTGGTGCTGTCTGTAGGGTCATTTTCTTCTTTATAAAAATCAATATCATCATTTTCAAACATGGTTAAACCGTAAGCGTAATTTCTGTTATGTCCCAATAGGGGAAATGGAACGCCTGCCAAATAGTAACCATACATTTCATAATTTGGCGTTACAATATGCGCTTCATACCAAACCGCAGGTTGCGAATAGGCAATATGAGGATCGTTGGCAAAAAGGACTTTTCCGGAGGTTGTTTTATTAGGTGAAACCACCCAACTATTACTTCCAATAAAAGGAGGAATGGGCGAGTTTTCCATAATTTCATTTACGCTGGCAACCATCGCTGTATAATTCTCAATATTTTCCTTTGAATTTTTTATAAGCGTAGTGTTTGGATCGCTATTTATATTAAGTTCTTTAATATAGGCATCACCCAACTTTTCTTGAATGACACTTAAAAGCGGATCAGTTTTTTGTGCCATCGCAAAACTAAAAGACATATATCCCAGAATATTGTAGATGTCATTCAGTTGATATTGTTCTTTTTTAACGCCCACTAAAGTGAATTCAATAGGCGTAGGGCCATTTTCAATAAATTGGTTTACGCCATTTAAATACGCAACCGCCAGTTTGTAAACTTCCCCATTTTTATCCAATTTTTCTATTGTATTTTTTGAAGTTTCTTCTAAGCCCAAACTCATAAAAAAATGATCGATTTTAAGCATGTCTTTTCCAAAAATTTCCGACAATCTTCCCGGAGCAATTCTTCGCATCAATTCCATTTGCCAAAGCCGGTCTTGCGCATGGACATATCCTAAAGCCGTTGTGGCATCATATTGATTTTGTGCATAAATATGAGGAATTCCATAATCATCAAAATATACAGTAGTTTCACTCTCCATGTTTGATAAACTAATTTTTCCTGAATAATCGGGTTTTAGGCTGTTGAAATACATCCAGCTTCCAATCAATAGTAGCACGATTAAGATTCCAAGGAAGAGTAATATTTTTTTTAGAATACGCATGGCGGTAAAAATTACAATTGTTCTTCAAATATAATATTTTAAATCATATAAAATTTGAATACAATTTTCAACTTGATGGAAGAAAATGGCTTAAATAAACTGGTTTTGGTTGAAAACGATTAAAGATACCTTTCTTTAATAATTTTTAAATGATGCATTTGATGGCCAGCAATTATAAAACCCAATGCTCTTACGGTCATGTCGCTTCCGTTTGCAGTGCCTGATAAAGTGAGCATTTCATTGGTAAAACTTTTAAATAGAGAGATACTTGCTTGGCGGGTACTGGTAAATTCTTCTACCAAATCATTAAAATTTCTGTCGTTGCCGTTTGAATTTTCCACATACCAATTTTCGTTGAATCCTGATAATTCTGTGGTGTCATTTCGCGAAAAGCGCAAGGCTCTGTAGCTCATAATCCTCTCTGTGTCAATTAAATGCTGAACAAGCTCTTTGATGGTCCATTTTCCTTCATCATATCGAAAAACCAATTTTTCTTCAGATAAATCTTTAACGGTTTTCAGTAAATCTTCAGAAGAAGTATTTAAAATTTTGAATAAATCTACATCTCCCAATTCCAAAATGTATTGTTTGTAATGCGGATTGTATTCACTTTCGTTGAGTTGGGATAAGTTCATAATTAGGCTGAATTTCTGCTTGCGTTAATATTTCCGAATAAGGAGCGTGTTACCATTTTTTCATAAATTTCAATCAATTCAACATCAGGGTTTTCCTCTTTTTGCAATTCCTGAATTTTGCGAAGCGCAAATTGTTGAATGGTTAACAAAGGTAAAACAATATTTTCACGAATGGCAATGGATGCTTTTCCAACTTGGTTGCCTTGCATTAATTCAGTATAATCGGAAAGTTTTAAAATAAGTCGTTTTGTGGTTTGATATTCGGTGTGAATAATTTTCCAAAATTCGCCAAATTCTTCATCTTTTGCCATATATTCCGTCAACTCAAAAAACGATTTTGTGAGTGACATCATACTGTTTCCTATCAATGTTTTAAAGAAATCGGAATTTTTATAGAATTGTTTCAGTTTCTCAAACTCTCCATTGTCCTCATATTTTTTTAGGGCAGTTCCAACACCATAAAATCCTGGCACATTTTGTTTTAACTGACTCCATGAACCTACAAAAGGAATGGCGCGCAAATCAGAAAAATTTAATTCATCCGAAGAGGAACGTTTAGAAGGCCGACTTCCAATATTTGTTTTGGCGTAATATTTTAGGGTGCTCATTCGTTCCAAATACGGCATAAATTTCGGATGATTTTTAAAATCAACATAAGCATGATAACTTGTTAATGCCAAATCGTTCATAATTTCAGTATCACTTTTTGTCATAATATTGTTGGCATGGCTAAATAATTCATTTAAAATTCCAGCACTTAACAACTGTTCAATATTAAATTGGGAAGAATCCAAAGTGCCAAAATTTGAGCTGATGGTTTGTCCTTGCACGGTTAATTGTATTTCTTCATCTTCAATGGTTGGCCCTAATGAGGCATAAAACTGATGTGTTTTTCCGCCACCACGAGCAGGTGGTCCGCCACGTCCATCAAAAAATATGACTTTTATGCCATGTTTTCTGGAAATTTCTGTCAGGTTTTCCTTGGCTTGAAAAATAGCCCAGTTTGCCATTAAATATCCGCCATCTTTTGTTCCGTCAGAAAAGCCAAGCATAATGGTTTGTTTGTTATTTCTGTTTTTAAGATGATTTTTATAAGCACTATTCATGTATAATTTTTCTATAACGCTTGTTGAATTTGCTAAATCATCAACAGTTTCAAAAAGAGGAATGATATCAACATTCATACGGTGATTAAAACCGCACAAATTAAACATAGCAAAGGTTTCCATCATATTTAAAGCAGATTGATTGTTGCTGATAATGTAACGGTTGGCGCCACGTTCGCCATTATTTTGCTGAATGGTTTTTATGGCATGAATTGACTCTAAGGTTTTCACAACCATTTCATCATCAAAAATAGTTAAATCAACATCATCAGTTATTTTAGATAAAATTTCAAGTTGCTTATTTTCAGGAAGTTCTAAATAATCTTTCGGAAAAAGGGTATTTCCTTTTTCAGATAAGGTTTTGACAATTTGAACAAAAACATTATGATGCACACGGCTGTCTTGTCTAATATCCAATGTAGCAAAATGGTAACCAAACAAACGCACTTTATTAATGATGTCGTTTATTTCTTCAATATAAAGCGATTGGTGTTTTGAAATGACAACGGCTTTAATATGTTCCAATTTTTCAATTAAAACCGACAGTGGGAACAAGGTATTAATTTCAGAATTGACACTATTTTCGAATAAAATCTTCTCCAATTCTGAAATAGATTCTTCAACGCCAGCAAAAGTTAATTTTCTTTTTAGTCTGCGAATATCCCGATAATAATTTCTTAAGATGGTTTCTTTTAAGCGTTTTGCAACATTTAAAGTAATTTCAGTAGTTACAAAAGGATTCCCATCCCTGTCACCTCCCGGCCAAAAACCCAAATTAACAATCTCATTATCAATAGGCTGATTGTCGAAAACATTGCTTTGTATGTAGTTGTAAACATTTGCCACGGAATGATAAAATACGTTTTCCAAATACCAAATTAAGCTCACGGCTTCATCATACGGAGTGGGTTTTTCATGTTTTAAAAATGGTGTTTTACCCAATTGGGCTAAAAGTTGATTTATTTTCAGCAAATCGTTTTCCTGAATGGCTTCCGTTAAATCGGTGATAATTCCCAAAATGGCACCTGGATAAAATTGTGTGGGATGCGCGGTTAAAACTACCCGAACCTTGAAATTTTCTAAATGTTTTTTTAATGCTTCGTTTTTGTTTTCTGAGGCAACTGTTTCTTTAATATTTCGTAAAGTTCCCACGCCATCCATATTATTTACAATAGGAAAAGCGGCATCTTCAATGGCATCAAACAAAACCACCTGACGCTCAATATATTGAATGAAACGAAAAAGTAAATTTATTTTGTCTTTTTCAGAAGGATTTGTTTGATAAGATTTGAAAAAAGATGCTACAATTTCACTTGGATTTTTTTTGTTAGAGAAACCCTGTTCGCAAATTTCATGAAACAGTGGTAATAAAACCCCAGTTTTGCTAACGGCATCAAACGGAAGTGTCATAAAAATACTGTTGTAAATGCGGTATTTTGCCAGTACATTTTCATTAAATCGGGTGAGTTTCGGTAGTTTATGCATAGTATATAAATTCAAGAGTGAAAAATACAAAAGCTTGGCTAAATAGCAGTTCTTAAAATGTTAATTTAACGAAATCGATTTTTTTGTAAAGGAATTTATTTCCGAAAAGACCCGTATAAATCAGTCACTTTATTTTTTAGTGAAACAATGTTCTTTGGCGATTACACAAAGTTTTACAAAGAAAATTCACAAAGACTCACAAAGAAAAAAAACCTGAAATTTTTTTTTATAACTTCTGACTTCGGTCTTCCGACTCCTGACTTCGGTCTTCGTTCTTCGGTCTTCCGACTTCAATAATTTATTTTTAAAATGGTAGAGGTTGATTTTGTGATTTTAAACCTATCATCCAATCTTTTTCCAACCACCCAAACAATCTCATTTTTTGAACACAACAGCCAAGCATTTTCTTTCTCAATCAGCGATAATTTTTCGTCTTTAAAAAACTTGCTTACTTTCTTTTTGCCATTTAAGCCAATTGGAAAAAAGTAATCTCCTTTTTGCCATTTTCTTAGGATGAGTGGGAATTCAATTTTATCAAAATCAATGGAAATGGTTGTATTGTCATCGAAAATGAGTTCTTCTAACACTTTATTCTGATGATTTTTAGTATCGAATGGAATGGTGATTGTTTCAAATTTTAATGCAATTGGCTTATTTATTTCAGCAGTATCTTCTTGAATTTCGAAACTTGTTATTGCTTCATTTTGAAGAATTTCAGATAAAATTAAAACTTCTCTGTCCTTTAATAATCGATGTGTTTTGCTAAAAACTTGTTTTCCGCTTTGGCAATCCAATAAATCGGCTACGTCATTCCATTCTGTAAAACCGTATTCTT
>JBAZGP010000053.1:0-13298 GCA_041652835.1 Lutibacter sp.
AGTTGCGCCAGAATTTTGGTCTGAATAAAGTAACAGCATAACACGAACAGTAAAGCATTGTCTTCTTTAGCAGAGAGGAAGGAACTAGAACCACTCCAAAATCCTCTTATTTTACAAGGGCTACAAAGGCATCCATTTATAACTGACACCGAATCGCTCCCTTTTTATTTAATCTAAAATGTACTCATTTATGATATTCAGCTCAATACCAGAATATTCAGAAAACTCTAAAGGGGTTACAAATTGATGTGGTTGTTTGCCAAAATGAGCTTTAATTTCATTTAATAACTTACGCCCATAGCGTTCACTTCTGCCAGTAATACACTGGACATCTTTTGGGTAAATACAAGTTCTGATTGTTCTCATTGATACACTATCTATGCTTTATCCATACTTTATCCATACCTCATCTATTCACTTAACCCATCCTGAAATAGCTATACAGTTTAATTAATAAATTCTGCTTTAGCTATACAAATATAATTTTTAATCCTAAAACAACTTTACAATTGCTTTGTGATTTTGTTTAAAAGTAGTCATTTCAATCATAAGTAACCATTTCGGTAAAAAGTATTCTTTTTGATAAAAAACAATTATTCCGTACATAAACAGTCATTTCGGCAAAAACGACCTAAAACGGCACAGATGTACATTCGTTTTTTTATGCTTTGAAAAATCTACGGTGATTTGTCCATAATTAAAAACTTATTCGATTATGGCTAGACAAACTGGTATTATTAAATTGAAAGGAACTATCGGGGATATTTCCTTTTATAAAACTTCGGACGGACACCTTGCTCGCGAAAAAGGCGGCATTGACAAGTCCAGAATTGCGAATGATCCTGCGTTTCAAAGAACGCGTGAAAACGGGTCCGAATTCGGCAGAGCCGGAAAGGGCGGAAAATTGGTGCGAAGCGCCATCAGGATCCTTTTGCTGAATTCAAAAGACAAAAGAGTGGTAAGCAGACTAACTACTGACCTTTTGAAGGTCATAAAAACGGATGCTGTCAATGAGCGCGGAATGCGCACCATTGAAGATGGATCAATGGGTCTTATCAATGGATTTGATTTCAATACCAAAGGAAAATTGGGATCAACGTTGTTTGCTGCTTATTCCAACGATTTTGATCGTGTAACGGGTGAAGCGAGTGTGAACATTCCTACATTTTCGCCTTCGGTAAGGATTGCTGCTCCTGCAGGGACAACCCATTTCAAATTGGTGACAGGTGCTGCAGAATTGGATTTTGCAAATGAAACCTCCACTTTTGAAAGTGATGAAACTGCTATTTTACCTTATGACAGCGCAGACACCGCAGTTGTAAATTTTGTCACTGCATTGACTCCAAACTCCACGCTTCCTGTGATTCAGGTGTTGGGGGTTGAGTTTTATCAGGAAGTGAACGGACAAATGTATCCGTTAAAAAACGGCACATTCAATGCGTTGGCGATTGTTTATGTAGACACTATTTAGTGGAACTGCATTTACATAGAACCTATTTTAAAGAGGGTACCAACGGTGCCCTCTTTTTCAATGGACGTTTTTTGGGCTTTGTGATTGAACTTCCTTGGCTTGAAAATCAGAAAATGAAGTCTTGCATTCCGGAAGGTGCTTACACCCTTAAAGCGCGCTATTCTGAAAAGTTTAACCATCATTTGATTTTGGAAAATATTCCGGGAAGAAGTCTGATTTTGATACATCCAGCAAATGATGCCAAAGCAGAATTGTTGGGCTGCTTGGCACCGGTTACTTTTTTGTCAGGAATCGGAAAAGGAACGGCCTCAAAACCATTGCTACAAAAATTAGTGTCGTTATGCTATCAGGCATTCGACCGAAAAGAAATTATCACTTTAACCATTAAATCATAACCTATGAAACTAATAGACCGATATAAAAAATCCACTCCAACATTTTTCAAGAAACTGAGGAATATTGGCATTGCTTTGGCCACCACCGGCGGAGCTATTATAGCAGCTCCAGTTGCCTTACCTGCATTGGTAATTACCATTGCCACTTATTTAACCGTTGTTGGAACTGTGGCCACTGCCGTGAGTCAGGCGGTAGTGTCAGATGATGAAAATGAACCAGAAAAATGATGATAAATGATATTCAAATAAGGTCTGGAGTAATTGGCGGCACGTTGTTGTCAACCGCTTTGAATATCAATTTTCACGATTTGCTTTTCACTGCGATTATGTCTGTGATTGGCGCCGTGGTGAGTTTTTTTGTTTCCTATATTTTGAGGAAATTATTTTCAGATTCAGATGCTTCTAAAAAGAAATCAAAAAATGCCTAGCGATTAGCCAGGCATTTTTGGTTTAGATTTCAACGATTTGGCGCTTGGCTAAGGTTGCGAACTTCGGAACTGCTTATTTTCCTCTAAAATATAATTTCTTGTAAATGATAAAAATGAATTTAGCACATAATTCGTAATCTCGAAAAACCGCTATTGGCGGTTCAGTGTTCTTTTCATTGCTTTCATTTTTCAGTTTTGCATATGAAGTTTTTTGACTTCATTTAACCGATTTTAGTAGTAATAGTCGTGTAAAACGTCTTTCAGTCGAACTGTTTTATTTGATACTATGTCGTAACCAAAATCATTTTTGAAATCAGTTATTTTGTTTTTCCAAGTAGTTACTTCTTCGTCCACCATATTAATCTGTGAGAGTAAATTATAGTAAGATATTTTTTCACTTATAGAGTTACTCGATAACAAGAGTCCTTTTATTGCCAAACTGAAATCCTTATCTCTTTTTAGTCTTTCAATCATCGGAATGAAAAAATACCTATGATAACGTTTAATGTCGCTAGTATTAGTAAAAATTCCTTTTAGGAACTCTGTCAAATTGTTTATATCTCGAAATAAAAATTTGAGATTGAAGCCTACATAATCATCTATGGAATATTGATTTTTGACAATATCATCAAAAATCTCTTTAAGAATAGGTTCGCTTGACCAACCGCTACATAAAGCTATTATTTTACCAGAGCTACCGTTTACTTCAACATTTTTTACCTCGTCATAAACTTGACTATCATTTTTAAAATTCATACCTAGTAGTCTGCCCGCAAGAATTTCATTATGTCTTTCCGTATTGTTAATAAAGCGTAATAATATCTCCTTTAAAACAGGGCTTTTGGGTGTTGTCCTGTTTAGAAAACTAATTATCGAATTGTTTTTAATTGTTGAAGAATGGTATGATATGAACTCCATTAAATGACTATACGTTGGTGAGGATTTCGAAGAATGTCTTGCAAAAAATCCCCAAATATCTTCGATGTCTTTGCTGTGTTTTAAATGTCCAACGATTGAATCAAAATCTTTACCAGTATAAGAAATCAGATAATCAAAATTATCAATAATAGATCTTATCATTATCCCACTTGAAGATTTTCTGTAAGCGTACTCACTAAAAATGTCAAGTAGTCTTGATTTATCTTTGCTATTATTTTCAGCATCTTCAATTAAAAAATACTCTTCTAATTTTTTGGTGATTAAAAATCCTGTAAACGAGATACTTCTCTTTACTTCATAGTCAAACCCTCTTGCAAAAACTAACGGCTTACTAAGCTCTATAATTTTGTTGGCATTAGCTTCTTTAATATGGGTGAATAAACAAATTGCCATATCAGCCATTATTTCTTCTTCGGCTTCTTTTTCGAAATTACTTAGAGTCGTTTCGATATTGTTAGGCAATATTGATAAATCAGAAAATGCTTCTATAATCAACAATCTAAGTTCTTTTGACAAAGGAATTGATTTTTTCAGCAGCCTATCTTCTGATTGAATTAATGTTGGAAAGTACTGAACTGATAAAACATACAGACTGTTATCATTTTCTACTCGTTCTAAGACATATTTCTGAACAATTTCACTTGAATTAAAATTCTTTAAAATTACATCAAGTGCAGTATAGTATTGTCCCCAAAAATCTTTAGGAAAAGTGTCAAGTTCATCGATAAGTTTTTTTAAAACCTTAGATTCAAAATATTCCCTATCAACTTCAATTAGCGCAGAAATAGACCTCTCTCTAAAAGTTAGTGTTTTATCAAATAGAATTCCTTCTAATATTTTTATTGATTCCACTTTTTCGTTACTTTCAAAAACCTTAGAGATAAAATGAGCTGAAGCCGATGTTTTGGTAGTTTCAACCGTTCTGAAATACTCTTTTAGTTTTTCTTTTATTTCTTTGTCATCTTTCCAACCGTCTAGAAGTGCCATAACATTCCAATGAGAAATGCCTGACTTTGGCAAATCCTCGAGAAGTATATTTTTTATTTTATCGGAATGAACAAAAATACTTGCAAATGCAACTTCGGGGTCTATATGACGATATTTTTCTAAACGTTTATTTAACCAACTTTCAACGGCAGGAATTAACTGGTCAGAATCTTTGAAATAGTAAACTAAATGTTGAAACATTTCGTGCCTTTCGGAAGTAATAAATGGGAATTCTTCATTTTCGAATTGAGCTATGATTTGTTTGATTACATCTTGATCCTTATTAAAGCAATGAAAAAGAACTTTCCAAGCAATCCCGCTATCAATTACGTTTTCACGTTCACCAAAAAAATGTTTTTTTTCTACGGATTTGATCAGAGTTTCTTTTAGTAAATTGTCTTTCTCATATCCATCTATTAACAAACTAGCAGCCTCTTGATTTAATTGATATGGTACTTGATTTATAACTGGGAATATCAGTTTTAAATCCTCCTCAGTGTGTTTCTTTGCAAAAACTTTATGTTTAAATAAATAAAGTTGAACAACAGGATTATCATCTTCAATAGATTTTATTAAGTACTCTCTTTCTGCTTCTTCGATGTCGTTTGTTATAATACTGTTAATCGCAAAGGCCAGAATGTCAGGATTTGAGCAGTTTAAAATTATATCCTTTATAAAATCAAATACACTTTCATTTTTTATATGTTTTTTAAATACATATGAAGCATCATATCGCAAATCTATTGCTCCATTGATAAACGCCTTCTTTAGAAATTCAATTTGTAGCTTATTTAACTGATTAGTATATCTCAGGGCATTAACACGATAATCTCTGTACTTGTATTGATTTGGGAAAAACTGTATAAGAAAAGTCTGAACCTTTTCTCTTAATCTGCTATTTTGAAGAGCATTAAGGATTCGTTTAAGCAATGCTTCTTTATATATTGGGTCTGTTTCATACTCTAAATCCCGAACAATAGAATCAAATGCTTCATTCATAATCTCACTTGGTGTGTTGTCTAAGTTAATAGCAACCTCATATGAAATAAGGGAAAGGTAATCTTCCTGATATTTCTCTCGAACAGTCTCTTTTAATACGTCAAAATGCTTCTTAAATTTTTTCACCTGCTTTAATGGTATTAACCCAAAAAAACTAATGATTACTTGATGAAAAGCTGGATTAGCGGCATATTGTTTAATGAATTCATTAGCCAAATCTTCATCAGATTCATACAATTGTTGAGCAGCTAAAAATTCTTGAAACTGTTTATGCCCAAAGGAAATTTCATTTTTTGACTTTTCAATTATAAGTCCAAAATTGTTTGCTCCAACTTCTATTAATTTCTGACTGTGAACTTTTGCTTTTGCTTTATCATATTCTGCATAAGTAATAAGATATTTTTCAATTATTTTTTGTGCTTCACTTTTTAAAATAACACCATCGCTGCTATCTTTTTGAATATTTATTGCTAACTCGCAGAAAATATCTTTAAAATCAATGTCAAATGTGTCTTCTTGAATAATCCCTGCACTACTGATTCTAATTTTAGGATGCTTATTAATTAGATAATGAGTTATTTGTTTTAATGCTTCAAGTTTATTCTTAGGTAAAACAGAATCTTGCAATTTTTGTAATACTAGAATACTTAACAGTAGAGGTATCTCTGCTAATTTCTTTAAATCACCCGCTTGTTCTAATTCTTTAATGAAATTATTTGTCTGATTATTTGCGAAATCTATATCGTTTAATTCTTTCTGTAAAGAAGCCCATTTGTTGTACCAATTTTCAACAAAATTTCTTTGTTGTGATTTAGAAAACCCTGCAAGGTTTAATATATTTAGATTTGTAAAAAAGTCTTTTAACATTTTAAAACCATATGGTCTGCTCGAATAGAGGACTTTACAATCATAAAGTTCTCTTAAAGTTTCTATACGGTTTATTGCTTGTTGTGCAGAAGAAAAACTACTCCACTCGTCAATTCCATCAATTATTAAAAATAATCTTTCATCTTCTAACGCATCTTTAACGATATCAAACAAATAATTTTTACCAAAACCATTAAACCAAAGATGAAGTATTTCTGAAACACTTATGGAATCTGTTTGACTAAGGTGTTTCGATATGAATGCAAAAGGTAACCAAACTGGTAATGTTTTCCCGTATTTTTGCGAAATATTTTCTAATTGAGGATTTGAACTTAAAATATCTAATACAATATATCTAAGCAATGTACTTTTTCCCGCTCCGGGGTCACCGATTATTATATTCCTATTGCTATTTACTAATGCATCATCAATTTTTATTCGTATATCAATACTGCTTTCTTCTACATCATTGTAATTATTCAATCTCCTACGTCTAAATTCATTTTCAGATTGCCCATAATCATCATAATAATATTGATCCTGGTTTACGGTTGCCGATGAGCTTTCTTCTGTGGGTTTAAAACCTTCTTCTTTTACATTTGAAAGAATATCTGGAATAATAAATCTTTCTTGTAAAGTATATGGACTGTTTAATTCTATCGTTGGAATCCCTAAATCTTGTTGATTAAAAATCGTAGAATAAAACTTGTATAACTCTTTTCTATAATTTGTTATTTGTTTTGCATCGAGCTTTTTTGTTTTTGAAAGCTGTTGTAAGGCAGGTTCACCATTAAATTTTTTTACCCATTCAACACCAAAAAAGTCAAACACTATCTGAGGTTTGACTTTAAGAAGTTTGGAAAGTTTTATTTTATCCCATTTGATTAGAGTTATTTTTTCTTTTTCAAGTTCTGTCTTTAATTCCTCAAATCTGTCTTGAACTTTTGTTTTGTTCCATTCGCAAGATGTACATAAATGTAGGTTGTCACTTTTACTATAGAATTTTTTGGCTTTAAAGTATTTGACAGCATTATTTAGGTCGCTCAAAGCAAATTCTTGGTATCTTTTACATTGGTAAGAACTATATCTTCCATTGGATTGCCTCGCAAAAATGTCTATTCCTTCTTGTGCTTGACCCTTTATGCCATAGATTTCGCAGTCGTTTATAGTAAAGTCTGTTTGTACAATAGCTAGACATAGTTTTTCAAAGTCCTCCCATGATAGTTTTTCAAGTGGAAGTTCTTGAATTGTCGTGTCAATAGGTGGGTCAAATATAGTCTGAGTAGGCGTATGTAGATAACTTAAATTCATTCTATCGTTCTGTTTGTTGTTTGAGGTTATACCCTGACCGCCAATGTTTATATACCAGCCATGAAATGGCTACTTTTTCCTATTGCTAAAATAGCGTTTTTAATTACAAATCATCAAATGGACTTTTAATTTGTTGTAAACTTTTTTGTGCTTACATGCGTGTAAATTTCAATTGTTTCGCTGCTGCTATGTCCCATTAATTCTTTAATATATTTTAAATGTCTTAAATGAAAACATAAATTATATGTATTGGCAAGAAGCTTTTATTTCGGTTTATTATAGAATCTCAATATCGTTTTCTAAATGTTCTAAGTTTTCATTTATCCAATTTGTTAATAATTCCATTGCATTATAGGAAATACCTAGATAGCTCGCTTTGTGGTCGATTTTATCAAATCTAATATTTCCCATAATTAAGTCACAAGTTCCAAAACGAATATATTCTTTATCAAAATCGTGATCTTTAAAATAAAGTTCATATTCAATTCCACTATTATCAATATTGGGAATCTCCTTTATTTTCACAATATCTATTTTCAAACCATTTGGAGCAATATTACTCAAAATTGTTATTGGTTTTATATCAGTCCGAGGAGAAGATGTGTTTTTCTCATAAAAGTATTTACTTATTTCTAAATATCTTTTTGTGAAATTTGATTTTTCAAGTCTTTTTAAAGATTCGTTTTTGGGTAGTTTATAATTACCTTTTTTCTTAATACTCAAATTAGACCAACCTCTTTCAAAATATTCCACAACTTGTTTTTCTAAATTGGTTGACATTTGAATAAAGTCCATTTTTAATATTATTCCAATGGCTTTATAATTGTCTTCGGGAACATTCTCTAAAGTTTTATCAAGATTGACGATATAATCTTGTATGTAATAAAGTTCATTTAAAACGGAAATTGAAAGCCAATGTGAATATTCATTAGTAATTAGAAAATAATTCTGACGCCAATCTCGATAATTATCTTCAGTTAAAAATATTAAAGGATAGGTTATAAGCTCTTTTGCCGAATTAAACTGATTCTCTGTATGGGAAGAACGCATTAATTTTGCAAGTTTTAAAACTTGTTCGTGTGCGTCAATTCGTTTATCAATTAGCTTCTCTGAAATTTTAAGTTTTGTTTCTTTACTTTTAAGATTTGATGAAAAAATAAATGTTAGTATAGAACCGATTATAAGACCAATTATTCCAATTATCGGTGCAATCAAATTCATTTCTTTTAATAGTTCTATCATAGTATTCAGCTTGTTGCCAACTTGTTACATCCAAAAAAAATCTATCTATACCTTTAAATTTCCACTTACATAAAATCATACTATAAATTTATTTGAATTATTTGCAATTTTTTGTTCGTCTAAACTAAGCAAAATAATGTTAAATATCAACAAAGTAACTCAATTTATATTGATTATTGATATTCATTGATTTTGCTATTACTCAACAGATCCTGAAACCATCCTTGGCTGCAGGCTAGTTCAGGATTCATTAAAAATAAACAACTTTCACTTTCAAACCAGCTTTTGTTGCCAGATCAATCATGTTTTTTGTACCCTTGCTTTTTCCATCCCAAAAAGCAATAAGAGCATCGGCATAATTGGCCATTTCCTGGTTTCGTTTTTGACCGGCGCTTTTTCCGTACCGGCGCCAATCGGCCGGGAATTGTTTTATGGGGTAATTTCGTTCATTTGCATACAATTCACCGAGCAAATCGGCACCTTTGTAGGCACCGCTAACAATTTCGATGTTGCTGTAATTTTTTAAGAAGTCGTCACAAACCTGGCAAAGTTTGTCGTAATCCTCAAAGGTTCTGCCTCCGGCAATGATCACTTTTATCATATTGGCTATTTTTAGAACCTCAACAAGGCTATTTTCAATTGTGAAATTGTTTTAAGCTGCAGCTTTAAATTTTGCTCAAAAGCTTCTATTTTTTGCAACTTTAAAATCTTGATTTCCCAGGCCTGTTGTTCCTTTTTTTGCAAAGCATTTTTAAGGACTGCTCTTGCATCGACAATGCAGATAAATGGAATAACACTTCCCTTTAAATAAAAGCTGAAGTACTTTCCTACTTTAAGGGCCAGACACAAATAAAACAGGGATTCCCGGAGTTCATCGGAATTTACTGTGATTACAAAGCAATTCGGGCAGGGTTCCGGCATTGGTTTGCCACTGTTAAGTCCTTTAGAAAGGATAAAAAAGTGAGGTTCGGAATAGGTTCTTCCGGTTCGGTGGGTCTTGATTTCAAAAGTTGACATAGTAACGCAATTAAAATTATGCTTCGAGGTGCTTCGCACATCAATTTTTAAAAGAAAAAAGAAAAAAAGAAAGTAGTTTACTTGTTGGCGAGGGCTGGCTGTCAAGTTTTTTTGAAAAAATACTACCCGGATTTTAGTTGGCAGCTGATAGTGGCAGTTTTCAGAACTTTACTGAAAAGCTGTTGTTTATAAAATTAGAGGGTGGAGATTTTTTTAAAAACCCGAAGGGCTTGAACTTTATAGCCAAAAGCGTTGGATGAAGGTAGCCGGCCAACTTTGCTTTCTTTTTTTTATTTTTTTTAATCCGAATGTTTATTAGAAAGTAAAACATTGCATTTTTCTTAATTAGTTCAAAACACAGCGCAGCAAAAAATGAGGAGCATTTTTGCGAGCCGCCAGCGAAGTTGAGCGAGGGTGTTGTGGCAAGAGCACGTTGCCATCGGCATAAGTGCGTGCAACAACTACGTGGCACACGCAAGGGTGGCGGTGTTTTTGATGCGTCGGGGAGAGGCAAGGGCAATTTATGGAGTGTCCCTCGACTTCGCTCGGGATGACGAAATTTGTTTAATAAAAAACTGTGAATAAGCGAACAATGAACGGAATACTTTGCTCTTGCGCGCGTTTGCAATATGTGATAATCCGTTGTGGAATTTGAAGTTAATTGGGTAGTTGGTGACATTAAATTTGTGGTTTGTCGGAATAAAATAAGTGCTTGCAACGGTTATTTCATATGCAAAATGGATGCTATCAAAAACTGTGACACCCTTTTTTAGCCCGAGCGAGCAGCAGGCGAGCCAAATTATGAAACAGCGGTTGTACCCAAATAAAAGCCTTGCGCAGCAAAACCTTAAAGGGTTTGGGTACAAAAGTAGCTGTGCGTGAGTAATGCGCGTAATGTGTGAAGTAAAATAAACAAATAGCACTCAACGAGGATGTGTCACCGCAGTAGTGCTATTTGTGGTATATGCAAGGGCTGATTATCTAATTTTGGTTTTTATCATTAAATTTTGTTAGCAGCAAAGATTTTTCTATTTTCTAAATGCCCTTGCAGATATATTTTATGGAACAAAATGAAGCGGATTGCGAACACCTTATTACCTGCTAAATGTGCTACTTTGTTGAGGTTATTCTTATGAAAACGGAAGTATGACTGGAATTATTTTATGAACAGATTGCTTCACTTCGATCGCAATAACACTTCGATACTTCGACTTCGCCTGCCTAGCGGACAGGCAAGCTCAGTGCAGGCTAAAGGCAAAAAATAAGTGCTCTTCGACAAAAGCTCAGGACAGGCTTTTTTTAAAGCTCTTAATAGTTTTATGAGAAAGGATGCCTACGATGCTTTGGATAATGTAATTAATTTTTAATATAAGCCTATTTATCTTTTTAATGCTTCTTCTATAGATACTTTGAATTCGTTGAACTTTTCTATATTTTTAGCTTTAAGCGTATTAAGGTTTTGTAATTTCCATTGAACTGCTGGAAATCGTTCAAAATCATAAATACTCCAGTCGGGTGCCAAGTTATTAAAACTTAATAAAAACTCTTTATCTTTAGCAGTTAAGCTTTTATGTATCGTTTCAATCAATTGTACTCTACTATTCTCAAAATCTCCATACGTGAAAGATTCTGAACTCATCCCTTCGAACTGATTGGCTAAAGTATCTTGCTGGTCAATGAGGTTGGGTTGCAACACTTCATTTAAAGGTCGATTGCTGCTTAAAAGGTATAGCATAAAACCTTTTTTAATATCGTTGGTAAATCCTTCATTTTGCAATAAGTATTTCACATCAAATAAGTCTCTTGGGTGTTGTCGGTCTAAAGCAGCACAAATCTTACCACCATACAATTGCCCTAATGATACTACGGAAATAGCACAAAAAGCATTAAACTCTTCTTGGGCTTTCTCGCATAATTGTAATTCTACAAGTTCGCCTAATATGCCTCTATTTATTTGATTTACCTCTATTTTTATTTGTGCCTTAGCAGTTGTAATCTGAAGCTTTAAAATTTCTTGTTTTAAAATAATCTGAACCTTAGGCACCACTCTTTCAATATTCGCTTTTATGCTGCCCAGAGCAGCAATAATGTTTTTTAAAGATGTGCTTCTATCTTCTATAGGTATGTAGGTTAAGTCAATATCTACAGACAATCTGGGCATTTCTCTAATGAATAAGTTAATAGCAGTACCACCGTGTAATGCAAAACAAGATTCTTTTGCTACTTCTGGCAATACTTGTAATAATAAAGAAACTTGATGCTTGTACCTACTCATAATTCGCTAACGCTTTAGGAATTGTGATATGATACTTCGCTATATAAACGCCATTTTTTACCAGAGAACGCTTACCTTTTCCAAGATCTATTTTTTCTAAATTTATGTAATTAAACCAATCATGTTGCGCTTTTTCTGCCATATATAAGAAAAGTCGTTTTACTTTTATAGAGGAGCATTGTTCCAGGAGTTCTTGCACTTGCTTTGGTCTAAGGTTATTGAGACCTTCCATTATTTCGTAACACTCAACAAGTTCTTGTTTTTTAGGCACTAAATATAAGCATTCCAGTAAAGCCCTTGCTGGACTAGATATTAACAAGCTAAAAGTGCTTTGTTCTAAGGTTTGTAACCCCATTTTGGAAGGAAGAAAAGAAGAACTAAAGTAATTCACTTTTAACCCCCAATCATACTTAGAAAACCAAGCAGGCAATTGTTCTTTACTACTACCAAACAATATTATTTGTTGGGTGGATAATTCCAGATAATGGGCCTTCCCTTGTAAAGACAATGCAGATTTCCCTCCTATATGAATACTCAATTTAGCTTGTTCCTGTAGTGCAAATAAAGCACCTTCATAAGTAGGCTCTTCACCAACACGCATCCAGACACCAGTTCCTATAGAATAAATCCAGTTACTCTTCTTGTATCGATTTAACAATTGGGTAGAGAATCCATTTTCCGTTAACCATGAGCTTAGATATACAACACCAGAAGGTTGAGAGTTCATGAGGCGGTTTATTTTTTGTTCTTTTTCCAAACTAATAGTTTTTATTTTAGACTTTTATTAAACTACAAAAATACAATTTAAGTTTATTTTAATTCAAATATACAAACTAATAGTTTGTATATTTCAATTTTTTTAAACAAATATTTCATAAGTAGTACAAATAAATTGAATTATTAGTTTTAAAATCATATCCCCATTTACCTTAGCATCGCTGCGCATCTGTTTTGATGTGCTCTGGACAGGCTTTTTTTAAAGCTCTTATTATTGGGAATTGGAAGCTGTATGCAATGGAGTGTTAACGGAATGGAATAATGCTGGAGATGGGGATATTGCAACTATACAAGACGATTTCATACAACTTTTATTAAATAGACTTTTTTCGTTATCCTCTATTTATGGTTGAGAATGATTTACAAATTAGCTCCATTGGGTTTCAATTTCCTTTGGCTTTATGGTGAAACTTATGGTCGGTTTGACTGAAGTTTATTATATTTGCACGAATGAAAATACTTTGTTTCATCTTGTCAATATACGTTATTTTTCTTTCAACGGTTAACTGCTGTTTGGATGACAACTGTACTGATGAAATAGAAATAGAGCGTACAGCCAATCATTCACAAGACCATAAGGAAAAAGGAGA
>JBAZGP010000054.1:0-13279 GCA_041652835.1 Lutibacter sp.
TGGAGAAACAGGAACAGGTTATTTTCTAATTAATATTTCGTCAATCATTCCATAGGCTTTCGCTTCATCGGCTTTCATCCAGTAATCACGATCTGAATCGTGATGCACTTTTTTCAAGGTTTGGCCAGAATGTTTTGAAATAATTTGATACAATTCATCTTTTAATTTCAAAATTTCACGAGTGGTAATTTCAATATCACTTGCCTGACCTTGAGCACCTCCTAATGGTTGATGAATCATTATGCGAGAATGCGTCAATGCAGAACGTTTTCCTTTTGTTCCTGCACACATTAAAACAGCACCCATGGATGCGGCTATTCCAGTACAAATTGTTGCAATGTCAGGTTTTATAAATTGCATGGTATCATAAATTCCCAAACCAGCATAAACACCACCACCTGGAGAATTAATGTAAATTGAAATATCTTTTGAACTATCTACACTTTCCAAAAATAACAATTGCGCTTGAATAATATTCGCCACATAATCATCAATTCCAGTTCCTAAAAAGATAATTCGATCCATCATTAAACGCGAAAATACATCCATTTGTGCAACATTTAACTGACGTTCTTCAATAATATAAGGTGTAAGACTGCTTACCAATTTATCATAATACATACTATTGATTCCTTGGTGCTTAGTCGCGTATTTTTTAAATTCTTTTCCGTAATCCATTTTACAGTATTTAAGGTATTAAGTGTACAAAGATAGGAAGTATTTATTTATTTTAAACTGAAATTAATCATTGTGTCTATTAATATGAAATTACCGCGATTTTTAGTCCGATTTTTTATCTTGTTTTATTATGCGCGCATAGGAATATTATTTATCTTTGGTAGCATTCTTTTGATGTTAACTTTAAATAAAATAACAAGCAATGAAATACTCTTTATTATCACTACTATTCTTATTTGTTTTTTCTACAACCAGTTACGGACAAGAATTTGTAAACGGAACTATTATTACCCAACGTTATGACACCATAGCAAATGTTAAAATTGAAACCCTTGGAAGCGCTAAAAGTTTGTTGCATTTAACCTATATTGATGCTGAAGGCAATAAACAAAATCCGGATATTGAATCCATAAAATCATATTCCAGAGGCGATGAAAATTTTACGCGAATTTACAGTTCAGGCGAAATGATTTTGGTAAAACAAATTACCGCAGGAAAAAAATTAAACCTTTATGAAAGAGATTATAATGGCTCAACGACTTATTATGTGGAAAAAGTTTTTGATGAAATTATAAAAGTTCCTTCATCAAGTTCAAAATTCAGCAAAGTTTTAGGTGATTTTTTAAGTGATGCTCCTGAAGTTTCACAAAAAATTAAATCTAAAGAATTGCAAGACCTGAAAGAAATTGTTATACTCTATAACAAGGCCTAATCTTTTGGTTGACTATAAAAAAGTCCGCTAATGTTTCATTAGCGGACTTTTTTATTTGTTTTTTCTCCCTTTGTAGGTATATTTGAAATTCATAGACACCTTTTTAAAATGAAGAATTATTTTATCCTTATTTTATTATTAATTGCTTATCAATTCACGATAACAGCTCAAAGTTTCAAACAACGTTTTAACGAATTGGATGTAAAACATTATAATTTAGCGATAGAAGTTAACGATTCCACAAACAATATTCAGGCAACGATGACAATTTCACTGAAGTTTAAACAATTGGTAAACGACTTTCAATTGGATTTGGTTCAAAAAGATTCTACAGGAAAAGGCATGCAAATTGAATCTATTTTCCAAAATAATGATACCATACAATTTACACATTCAGAAAATAAAATAACCATTCAGCCAAAGTTTATAAACACCGACAGTATTTTTAATTATGAAATAAAATATTACGGCGTGCCTAAAGATGGTCTTATCATTAGCACAAATCTTTTTGGTGACCGAACTTTTTTTGCTGACAATTGGCCAAACAGAGCTCAAAACTGGTTTCCTTGCGTAGATCATCCTTCCGACAAAGCTACTATTGAATATACCATTAAAGCACCCAATCATTATCAGGTTATCGCAAATGGAACCTTGGCAGAAGAATCCAATTTAGCTAATAATTTAAAACTGTATCATTATAAAACTTCCGTTCCGTTGCCCACAAAAGTGATGGCTATTGGCATTTCGCGTTTTGCAGTGCAATATATTGGTGAAACCCATAATATACCTGTTTCAACATGGGTATATCCTCAAACAAAGGAACAAGGATTTTACGATTTTGCCACAGCAAAAGATATTCTTAATTTTTTTATTGAAAATTTTGGCGAATACCCTTACCAAAAATTGGCAAACGTACAGTCCAATACACAATTTGGCGGTTTGGAAAATGCAGGAGCCATTTTTTATTTCGAAAAATCTGTTACCGGAAAGCGAGACCATGAAAATTTAATTGCCCACGAAATTGTGCATCAGTGGTTTGGAAATTCAGCTACAGAAATCGACTGGCCACATTTATGGTTAAGCGAAGGTTTTGCAACCTATTTTACCGATTTATATATTCTGGAAACCAAAGGCGAAGAAGCTTTTCAACAAAGAATTAAAGAGGAACGAGAAGCGGTATTGAATTATTACAGAAGCAAAAAAACTCCTGTAATTGATACTAAAAACAATGATTTAATGAGTTTGTTAAACGCAAACTCTTACCAAAAAGGCGCTTGGGTACTACACATGCTTCGAAAAAAGATAGGAAATGAAAATTTTTGGAAAGGCATAAAAACCTATTACGAAAAATTCAAATTCAGCAATGCTTCAACCAGCGACTTTAAAAAGGTGATGGCCGAAGTTTCCGGCGAAAATTTAGATGTCTTTTTTACGCAATGGCTTCAAAAAGCTGGTCATCCAATTTTAAAAACAAGTTGGATATATAACAACAATATGCTTCACCTTATTATTCAACAAACTCAGGAAACTTCTTTTCAATTTCCAATGGATATTGAATTGATTTACGCCGATGGTACTTCTGAAATAAAAACCATAGAAGTTTCTCCTATTGAAATTCCATTCGAAATCCCTGTTCAAAAAGAAGTTAAAAAAATTAATTTTGATCCAAATTCATGGCTGCTATTTGAAATAACCCCCTAACCACCGAAGGAAGAATTAGTAAGTTTTAATTATTACAATTTACTTTTTTAACTTCCGTCTTCGGACTTCGGACTTCAAGTTTCCGTCTTCCGTCTTCCGTCTTCGGTCTTCCGACTTCCAACTTTCTAACTTATTAAGTATTATATTTGCAAAAAATAAAATAATGACCTTTTCCGATTTAAATTTAAACCGATTTTTACTTAATGCTTTGGACGACTTGGGTTTTACCATTCCAACGCCAATTCAAGAAAACGCGTTTTCGGTAATTATGAGCAGTAAAGATGTTATTGGTATTGCACAAACAGGAACAGGTAAAACATTTGCATATTTGCTGCCTATATTAAGACAGCACACTTTTTCCGACCAAAAACATCCACGCGTTTTAATTGTTGTGCCAACAAGAGAATTGGTAGTTCAAGTGGTTAATGACATTAAAAGTCTTACACCTTATATTAACGTTCGTTTTGCTGGAATTTACGGTGGAACCAACATAAATACCGACAAACAATTGGTTCATGAAGGTCTGGATATTTTAGTTGCAACTCCAGGACGTTTGCTTGACTTGGCTTTGGACGGCGTTTTAAAACTGAAATTTATTCAAAAATTTGTGATTGATGAAGTTGATGAAATGATGAACCTGGGTTTTAGACCACAATTAATTACCCTAATGGATTTGTTGCCTAAAAAACGCCAGAGCATTTTGTTTTCTGCAACATTAACCAAAGAAGTTGATGATTTGTTAGATACCTTTTTTAAATCTCCCATTAAAATTGAAGTTGCAACCAGCGGAAGTCCGTTAGATACCATTCACCAACAAGCCTATCCAGTTCCAAATTTTTACACAAAAGTCAACTTTTTAAAAATTATTTTACAAGACAAAAAAACGTTTCATAAAGTATTGGTGTTTGTGAAAAACAAAAAACAAGCCACCATTCTTTTTGATGAAATGGAGCTTACACTTCCAAAACAAGTGGCTGTTATTCATTCCAATAAAACGCAGAATTATCGTTTTCGGTCGGTAGAAAAATTTGAAAAAGGAAGTATTTCTGTTTTAATTGCCACCGATATTATTGCCCGTGGTTTGGATTTAACAAATGTAAGTCATGTTATAAATTTTGACATTCCCAAAGAACCTGAAAATTATATCCATCGAATAGGAAGAACAGGACGTGCAGAACAAATGGGAACTTCCATCTCTTTATTTACTGAAGCTGAAGCTGATTATTTGGGCAAAATTGAACTTTTAATGAAAAGGGAAATTGATGTTTTTGACCTTCCTGAAGAAATTCATATTTCAACCCAGTTGATTGATGAGGAAATTCCAAGGTCGGAACTTGAGCTTTCCAATGAAAAGGAAAAAAAAGTTAAAGCTACAGAATTGGCTTTTCACGAAAAAAGCGAAAAAAATAAAAAAGTAAATTTAGGAGGTTCTTACCGACGCGAAATTGCAAAAAAATACAAGAAACCGCTAACTCGCGGACAAAAAAGAAATTAATAATTAACATAATTTTACTAATTTAACTAGTAATAACTATATTTATAATAGTATTTTTAAGATAAATTTTTAATTATGCTTTTTGAAACTGAAAAACTAGAAGAAATACGTATTCAAATAGATTTAATTTTAGAAAAAATCTTTGAATATGAAAACACTTATAAAACTCAAATTACAAGTGTTCATCCAAATTATGCTGAAAGTGCCAAAAATTTAATTCATTATTTAGCGCTTAGAAGTTTTGACTACGATATTTTTCAAGATAAATTAAGTAAAGCTGGACTGCCAAACACTTCAAGTTCAGAAAGTAGCGTTTTATATAACTTACTTATTTACAAAACAATAATCCATCACTTATTAAAAATTGAAGAGGTTAAAAACACATATAGTTACTTAACAAAAAGAGAAAGCAAACAACTATTAAAAAAACATACCAACGCTTTATTTGGCGAAATAAACCGAAATCGCAGAACTCGCATTATGGTAACACAGCCAATTATTGCAGCAAAAGACAAAAATTTTGCACAAAACCTAACTGATTTAGGAATGGATTGTGCGCGGATAAATTGTGCTCATGACAGTGAAACCATTTGGAATCAAATTATAATAAACACAAAACAAGCAAATCCAAATTGTAAAATAATGATGGATTTGGGTGGTCCAAAATTAAGAACCGGTAAAATGAAACCCGGCCACAAAGTAATTCATATAAAACCAAAACGAAATACTTTAGGGCAAGTTATTGCACCTGCAAAAGTGTGGTTAGCACCTTTTGGAATGCTTCCTCCAAAAAATATAGAAGTTGATGCAATTATTCCTGTAAATAAAAAGTGGCTAAAAAAAACCAGAAAAGGATCTTATATCACCTTTTTAGATTCCAGAAATAAAGATTGTAAAATTACCATTGAAGGCAAGCAAGGTCTTGGAAGATGGGCATCTTGCACTCAATCTGCTTTTGTAACTACCGGAACTCAATTAACCGTGTTTTTAGAGAAAAAATCGACTTCAGAAATTCATACAGTACATGAAATATTACCTTTAGAAGAAGTCCTCTTTTTATTTGAAGGCGATACATTGAGATTAAATAAAGAACCTATTTTGGGCGAACCTACTAAATATGATGAAGCAGATAATTTAATTGAATATGCACACATTTCGTGTACACTGCCCCAACTATTTTCTAACGTAAAAATAGGTGAGCTAATTTATTTTGATGATGGTAAAATTGAAGGAATTATAAAAGAGGTTGAAACAGATTTTTTATTGGTTGAAATTACCAATGCAAAAAAAAGTGGCAGTAAACTTCGAGCCGATAAAGGAATTAACCTTCCAAACACCAACATAGGCATCAATGGTTTAACTGAAAAAGATAAAGAAGATTTAAAATTTATTGTCAAAAATGCCGATGCTGTTAATTTTTCTTTCGTCAACTCAAAAAACGATGTTGAAGATTTACTCAATGAACTTAAAAAGTTACAAGGTAATTTAAGTATTGTTTTAAAAATTGAAACAAAAAAAGCTTTTAAAAATTTGCCAAGTATTTTATTAAAAGCGATGGAAAATTATCCAATAGGAGTTATGATTGCGCGTGGTGATTTAGCTATTGAAACTGGCTGGAAAAATTTTGCCGTTATTCAAGAAGAAATATTACGTATTAGTGAAGCCGCACATTTACCGGATATTTGGGCTACTCAAGTATTGGAAAATTTAGCAAAAAAAGGAATTCCAACAAGAGCTGAAATTACCGATGCCGCAGCGTCTCAACGTGTAGAATGTGTCATGTTAAATAAAGGTCCATACATTGAAAAAGCAGTGAAAATGCTTGATAAAATTTTGTGTAAAATGCAATTAATTCAAAAGAAAAAAATGGCTGTTTTACCTAAATTAGAATTTTTAAATGAGCTGTAATTAAAAAAAGATCAAAAAAAAACTCTTGAGATTTAGTGCAAATCTCAAGAGTTTTTTATTTTAGGATAGTCCTATTTTTATTAGTAAACTTCTTTTACAAACGCTTCGTAGTTTACTTCTTTTGTTTTAAAAGTGATTTTTTCTTTATAGAAATTCAGCAATTTTTGGCTTACCAATTGATCTTGCAAACGTTTGGCTTCATCTTGATTGCTTAAAACACGTTGAACAATATCATCCAATTCTTTTTCTTCAGGATTTAATTGTCCGTATTGTGCCATTTGGACTTTTACAAAACCTTTGGTAAAGTCTTTTAATTCGTCAAAACTAACGTGAAGATTGTTGTTCTTTAAAATTTTACCTTCAATCAATTGATAACGCAAACCTTTTTCTGATTTTTCGTATTCTTCAGCGGCATCTTCTGGAGTCATCGGTTTTTCGCCTGCAACAACCATCCATTTTTTTAGAAATTCAGCAGGCAAATCAAATTTTGTGTTTTCTACCAAATATTCAGTTACCGCATTTAATAATTGTTGATCGGCTTGTGTTTTGAATTGTTTTTCAGCGTCTTCTTTAATTTTGGCCCTTAATTCTTCTTCGGATTTCACCACATCAGCGCCAAAAATTTTATCGAACAATTCTTGATTAATTTCCGCAAGTTCATTGGTGTTAATTTCTTCAATGGTAAGAGTTATTGGAATTTCAATACCGTGAATTTCATCATGGCTCAAACCCAAAGCGCCCATTAATTTATGATCGTCATCAAACAGACCTTTTGTGTTTAATTCAACAACATCACCAACTTTTTTTCCAAGAAATTTTTGTTGATTTGCTTTTCCTTTAATGGAATCTAAAGCAATAGTAGATTTTTTGTTGAGTTCTCGCTCTTCGTTTACAAAAGTTCCTGCAATGTTAACACCTTCTTCAACAGCTTCTTTAGGAACCAATTTACCAAAACGTTTTCTGATATTTTCAACTTCTTTATTCAATAAATCCTTATCTGCAACAATATTATATTGCGTAATTTTATTTTTCTCTTCAAGGTTTACTTCAAACTCTGGAGCAAGACCCAATTCAAATTCAAAAGTATAATCTTCAGCTTCCCAAGAAAATTCACCTTCCATTTTTGGCAATGGATTTCCTAGGATATCTAATTTCTCTTCAATTAAAAAATTGTTTAGAGCCTCTTGCAACAGTTTATTAACTTCATCAATCATGATAGATTTTCCGTACTGCTTTTTAACCATTCCTAACGGCACTTGTCCTTTTCTAAATCCGGGTACGTCAGCTTTTTTACGGTAATCCTGTAAAATTTTCATCACTTTTTCTTGGTAATCAGAAGCTGAAATTTCAACCTTTACCACTGCATTTAACGCATCAATATTTTCTTTTGTAATATTCATTTTATGCTATTTTTATCTTAAATCATTCAAAATTGGGTGCAAAAGTACTATTTTTTGCGCATCTAACAAATATTTAACCGCTTCAAATTCAACTATTTTCTTTCTATTCACCTAAAATTGAATAAAAAATAGATTGCAATAGAGAGAGAATGAGACTAAATATTAAGGCTATCCAAAAGCCAGACACTTGAAAACCATTAAGAAGCTCACTTGCCAACATAATTATTATGGCATTAATTACCAATAGAAATAAGCCCAAAGTGAGTATGGTAACCGGCAAGGTTAAAATAATAAGTATTGGTTTTATGGTAACGCGTAAAATGCCTAAAACAATGGCTACAAAGATTGCATTGGTAAAATTAGCGACTGAAACGCCCGGTAAAAAGTGGGCAATTACCAATACTGCAACTGCAGATAACAGAATTTTTAAAATTAAGTTCATGGATTTATATGTTAAGTGAATTTATAAAATTAACTAAAATTATGCCAACATACTAATTAAGTTAAAAAGTTGATAACCTCATCATAAAACTGTATTGGGTTTTCTGCATGAAGCCAATGACCAGCATTTTTAACAGTCACAATTTTCGAATTTGGAAAATGCGCTTTAATTAATGGTTGGTCATCTTCTGTAATATAATTTGAGTTTTCGCCTTTTAGAAATAAAGTTTCTCCGTTAAAATGCGTATGAGAAGGCAGTGCCACTCCAACTTCACTATTGTGTTCCGTTAAACTTTGTAAATTGAACCGAAATGCCAATTCTCCTTTCGATTTCCAATACACATTTTTCAGTAGAAATTGCAAAATATTTTCTTCTTTAATGTATATTCTTACCAAATCCTCTACTTTTTTTCGGGTGTTTTGAAGCGAAAAATTAACTGCGTTCAATGCCGCTAAAATACCCTGATGATGTGGCTTGTAAGACCCTGGGCTAATATCAGCAACAATTAATTTATCAACCAATTCAGGATACGTAACGGCAAATTGCATGGCAACTTTTCCGCCCATGGAATGTCCAAGTAATATTGTAAATTTTAATTGATAATGCTGAATATAGTTGTATAAATCTTCCACCATCAATTCATAATCAAAATCATCCGTTTGAAAACTTCGCCCGTGATTTCGCTGGTCAATTAAATGGACTTCAAAATTTTCGGAGAACTTGGTACCCAAAGATTTCCAATTGTCACTCATCCCAAAATAACCATGTAATATGATAAATGGCTGTCCGCTTCCTAAAATTGTTGAATGCAGTAATTTCATGAATTAGATTTTAGTATTTTATCCTATCCCCAGTCCTTTCCAAAAGAAATAGAGTTTGTTTTGAAATGAAACGGTGTTTAGCACAAAAACTTTTAACTTTTAACTTTTAACTTTTAACTTATTTTTATACATATTAATCACATTTTCTAAACCCAAATATAAGGATTCCGTAATTAGTGCGTGACCAATGGAAACTTCCAATAAACCAGGAATGTTTTTTGAAAAAAACTGAATGTTGTCCAGACTTAAATCGTGTCCGGCATTAATTCCCAAACCGATTTCATTGGCTAAAACAGCACTTTCAACATAGGGTTTTATGGCGTTTTTATTTCCTAAACCATACTGTTTTGCAAATTCTTCAGTGTACAATTCAATTCGGTCAGTTCCGGTTTTTGCAGCGGCTTCAATTAATTTTAAATCCGGGTCAATAAAAATTGAAGTTCTAATTCCTTTCAAATGAAACTCTTCTATTATTTCTTTCAAAAAAGCCTGGTGTTTTATGGTGTCCCAACCGGCATTGGAGGTAATGGCATCAATGGAATCAGGCACCAAAGTAACTTGCGTTGGGCAAATTTCCAAAACCATATCCATAAATTTCTTTATTGGATTTCCTTCAATATTAAATTCAGTAGTGACTATTTTTTTTAAATCGAAGGCGTCCTGATAACGAATATGGCGCTCGTCAGGCCGTGGATGAATGGTAATTCCTTCAGCTCCAAAATCTTGAATATCGCAAGCCACTTTTACAACATTTGGATAATCTCCTCCTCGTGAATTTCGCAGTGTGGCAATTTTATTTACATTTACACTTAATTTTGTCATTTCTAATAAATCTTTAATATTTGCATAAGTCACAAATTTACGAAGTAAGAAACTGTTTTTGGTTTTATTTTTGATTAATTTTGTAGTATAACTTCAAACAATATGGAAACAACTCCTTATATTCTAAACGAATTTAAAGCATTTACAAAGCAAACAAAAATTGCTGAGGTAAAATTGCTTTTTAGTGAAAGTACCTATTCTCATTTCCCTATTGTTGAAAACAGTTATTTATTGGGCTTAATTTCTGAAATTGACATTCGGGGAATTTTTGAAGATGAAAAAGAACTTGGCAATTTTCAATATCTATTTCAGTTATTTTATACGGAAGAAGAGAATAATTTATTGGAAATCTTGAAGGTTTTTGCCGCGAATGAAACCAATTTAATTCCGGTAATTAACGCAAAAAATGAATATTTAGGCTATTGCGATTTAATTGATATTTTGCATGTGTACAACAATACGCCATTTTTAAAAAATGAGGGAACAGTTTTAGGCATTGAAAAAAATACGACCGAATATTCATTCAGAGAAATTTGTCAAATTGTGGAATCTAATAATGGTAGCTTATTGGGGATTTTTATTTCAGAAGCCGACCCAACAACTGTGAAAATTACACTTAAATTTTTTGCTCAAGATGTGAATGAAATTATCCAATCGTTTAGAAGATACAACTATAACGTACTTTCTAAGCATAAAGAAGATTTTTATTTGGAAGATTTAAAGGAACGCTCCAAATATCTTCAAAAATACCTAAATATTTAAGGATGAAAATTGCTATTTACGGACAATATTTTAACCCGGAAAACAAAATATATGTTGAAGAATTACTACAAGCTTTAAAAATTCATCATATTGAATTTGTAATTGAAAACCATTATTACTTAGGGTTAAAAAAATACTTTCCCACTTTAAATGCGGAAACATTTTCTTCACATACAGAATTAGATACCTCTTTTGATTTTATGTTTACTGTTGGAGGTGATGGTACCATTTTAAGGGCTGTAACTTATATTAGGGATTCTAATATTCCAATAGTTGGAATAAATATTGGGCGATTGGGATTTTTGGCAACCGTAAAAAAGGAGGAAATAGCAACTGCAATAGAATTGCTTTCACAAAAAAAATACCTTATTCATAAACGCACTTTATTAAATGTAACAACCACTCCAACCATTGATGGTTTGTGTTCCCTTAATTTTGCTTTAAATGAAGTTTCTATAAGTAGAAAAAATACCGCTTCCATGATTACCATTGAAACGTATTTAGACCATGAATATTTAACTTCCTATTGGGCCGACGGATTGATTATTTCAACGCCAACAGGTTCAACCGGCTATTCGCTAAGCTGCGGTGGCCCTATACTTTTACCTCAGGCAAAAAGTTTTGTATTAACACCAATTGCACCTCATAATTTAAACGCAAGACCGCTGGTAATTCCAGACGGAACCAAAATTAAATTATCTGTAAGAGGAAGAGAAAATAAATTTTTCTTATCTCTGGATTCAAGAATTACTACCATCGACAGTAAAACAGAAGTCTTTATAGAGAAATCTCCTTTTAACTTAAAAATTGTAGAAATTAACCAACAAACTTTTATAAAAACCCTTCGGGATAAATTGCTCTGGGGACAAGATGTTAGAAATTAGCATTTGATAAAATCACAACGCAAATAGAAAATTAATCGGCAATAATTTCATTTAAAATCAGTTAAACAAAAAAGACGATGCTAAACTCAAATAAGCAACTATAATTCTTTATATTTGCGAGCTGTTTTATTTATGAAAAAATTTGTTTTATTTATTGCAATTGTCTTTGTAACAATAACTTCAAAAGCTCAAATCAATGAGGTTGGGATATTTGTTGGGGGAAGCAATTATATTGGTGACATAGGTCCAGAATATTATATAAATCCCAATAATCTTATGGCTGGCGTAATTTATAAATGGAATTTAAACCCCAGAATTGCATTTAGAGGAACTTTTACTTATACCGAACTTTCTTCGGATGATGCTGACGCTACAAATAAAGCGCGCTATAACCGAGGAATGCGATTTACAAATAGCATAAAGGAAATAGCGGCTGGCATAGAATTTAACTATTTTGAATACAATTTAAACGATTACACAAAAACGCAAACCCCTTATTTATTGGTTGAATTTGCTGCTTTTAATTACAATGTGGTAAAGTCAGAAAATCCTCCTGGAAGCAGTCAATATAATTATGAATCAAAAACAGCTTTTGCCATTCCTTTTGGAATAGGTTATAAAATGAAGCTGGTTGATAAATTTGCAATTGCTTTAGAATTAAGGGCACAATATACTTTTGTGGATGACATAGATTATAATAACCAAGAAATAGATTCACTCAAATTTGGAAATCCAAAAAGTAACGACTGGTATATACTAACAGGCATATCACTTGTTTACTCTTTTGGACGACCTCCTTGTTATTCAACCCCTTATTAATGGAAGACTATAAATCTCAAATAAACACAAACAACCTTCCACGCCATATTGCTATTATTATGGACGGAAACGGACGTTGGGCCGAAATAAAAGGAAAACCAAGAGTTTTTGGGCATAAAAACGGTGTAACCTCTGTAAAAGAAGTTATTGAAGGCTGCCGTGAAATTGGCGTTAACTATTTAACGCTCTATGCTTTTTCAACCGAAAACTGGAACAGGCCTAAATTAGAAGTGAAAACATTAATGGCTTTATTGGTGTCTTCTTTAAGAAAAGAATTGAAAACGCTGGTTAAAAATAACATCAAATTAAATACTATCGGCAACATTGAAAATCTACCCGAAAAAGCGCAAATAGAGCTTGCAGAAGTTGTTGAAAAAACAAAAAATAACACTTCTTTAACATTAACCCTTGCATTAAGTTATGGATCAAGGGAAGAAATTGTTAACGTTATCAGAAATATATCTAAAAAAGTTGTTAATAATCAATTTTCCATTGAAGAAATTAATGAAAATATTATTAATAATCATTTATATACGTTTTCTTTGCCCGACGTTGATTTATTGATTCGCACTAGTGGCGAAAAAAGAATCAGCAATTTTTTATTATGGCAAATTGCTTACGCTGAATTGTATTTTACAGATACGCTTTGGCCCGATTTTAGGAAAGAAAATTTATTTAAAGCCATAGTAAATTATCAACAAAGAGAAAGACGATTTGGTAAAACCAGCCAACAAATTGAAAAAATCAATGACTAAATTTAAAATAACGCTATTACTTTTTACAATTATTTTATCAACTAATGCCGCATCCGCGCAAGAACTGCCAAAAAATAATT
>JBAZGP010000055.1:0-13250 GCA_041652835.1 Lutibacter sp.
GTCCACTGGCTGTCCGTCCTGCTTTGGCTGTTCTTTTTTTCTTTGCCATAATTTGAGTTTTTTGATTAATAATATTAGTTGCTCAATAGAAACAATTGCAAGATCAATAAGATATTTACGTAGTTCTTTAACGGTTATGAACTTTAGTAAATATTTGATAAATTTATCCCACATAGTTTTTTATTTAATATTTGATTTAAGATAATTTTGCAAAGTTGATGAATCATTTTTATCAATAAAAATTATATGTTCATTTAAGAACATTATTTTATTAAAAATTTGAGTCATTGCTTTTTGACTTATATTTTCTTCATGCAAAACCCAATTTAACTGCTGCAAAATAACTTGAAAAGGAACATCAGTAAACAGATTACTGGCTGAATCTTTGTAAACATATCCTGCAACAATTACAGTATCGTTACAGTTAATCATTATTTCAGGCAATTTATTTAGCTTAAAAATAATTTGATTCATTGCCACAATAATACTGTCTTGATTTTTAAGCAATGTATCTGCTTTAAAATCATACTTAGGACAGTTACAATAACATCCAGGGCAATTAATTTGATCTTCGCATGTTGCAGCGGTAAAAATAACAGCTACAAAAAGCATTAAAGAAATAAAGATTTTTTTCATGATGTTTTTTTGTTTTAATTATACTAGGTCAGTAAAGATAGTAAAAATTGTTGAAAAAATAAAGCCATCAATAGAAAACATTAAATATTTATTACCTGAATTAATGCCGCCTGTTGTGCTAATTGTAATTGCAAGTATAGCAGCATTATTAGATAATGATCTATTTAGTGTTGTCAAAGCCAGCGCACCCATTGGCAGACCAGTAGAAATAGTTGGAGTTACAACACCGGAAGAAACAGAAAAGGTTAAGCCGCCTCTTTGAGAATTTGAAAGCCACCATGTTACTAGTGTTTCTTTTATGGTCAGGGCCGCACCGGATTGCTTTGTGATTGTAGCTGTGATAATTCTGGCTGCATCATTACCTGTCAGTGCAAAAGTGACCAAAAATGCTGATTTGCCGTCATACGCTGTAATAAAGTCATCAATTTGAGAATGAGTATTTGCACCAATGTTACTAAGTGTTGTATGATTTATTTGTCCTCCGTCTCCACCGCTGTGGTCATGTGCATCTCCGTTAGTTATCCCTTTAGCAATTGGAGCGTAGTTTGCATCATGATCATGAACTATTGGAGCGTAGGTAGTAACCAGGCCAGCCAGGGCTGCAACTATGTTATTTTTTGCATTTACAAGGGCTTCAACTATTTGTTGAACGCTATCTTTAGGGGTGTTTATACCAATTTGTTCCATTATATTGCTGCTATTATGGAGGTTTCTAAATCTATTATAGCGTCAACAATTTGCTGAACACTATCTTTAGGGGTATTAATTCCTATCTGTTGGGGATTTGCCATTTTTTATAGAGTTACGAATTTTAATATAAAGGTAGACAATAGTAAGCAATCCAATTGCTGATTGAGTGCTTAATTTTATGTATTCATTCATTCTAACTATGTCAATAATTTGAATAGAAAAAAATGATGAAAAACTAACTAAAAGAGTGTTAAGAAATTTCATTTGTATAAATAGGTTTAATTTTTAATATCATATTAGTATACTTGATTTGCTTGTCAATTTCAAGTGAAAACCAGCGACCTGGGTTATTTTGATGCGTTTCTAAAAAGTACGCTAATGTCATAACTCCACCTGTTGGGGATGCAAATTTGAGAAAGTATTTTATTTTTCCTGTACCGTTTTCAATGAAATGTTTAAAACCAATTGGTTTACAGGATGGGTTTTTATCCCAAAAAGGCTTAAGACTATTCCATCCATACGGATAGGTTTCAGAAAATTTTTCCATTCCAGGCGAAAAGGTTCCTAAAAATTGAACACTTTGAAAATGTGCAGTTTCGTGCCTGTAAATTCGTTCAACGTTTTCAACAATGTTACGTGAAAATTTTCTAAGTGCATTTGTTAAAGCAAATTTCATAGCCATCATGGGCATAAATTTTTTAATAAAGAAATAAACACCTATTAATAGTAGTACAATTATTAATACTATTTGTAAACCTTTTTTCATTTCTTTAAAATTTTAGAAATCGGAAAGTATTTTAACAGGGTTAAAACAATTACAATTGATAAGGCAATAATAATTAATATTTTTACATTACTTAAAAGACTCATTAATTGCAGTTTTGCAGTTTGTCCAATGGGTGCTTCTTTAGCGTCTTTTTTTGCTTGCTCCCGGGCTTTTTCTGTATCTGTTTTGGCTCCCTGGTCTTTTAGGGCCTTTATAGAATATTTGCCAGCAGCATGAAGCAGGTAGATACTTTTACCTCCCTTCAGATTAATAACCCAAAACAGTCCCTGTGTATTTTGAATAAAGGAATAAACAACACCAATAACTGAACCGGGTTTATAGGATGCAATTTTGTTAGCATTAACATTTGGAAGGTTATAACCGGAGGTAGTCTGTTTTGCTATTAAGGTTTTTCCGATAATATCGTCAGCTGAATAAGAGGTATCAGCATCGTTATGAACAATTATAAAAGAAGGTTTCATTTTATTTTTTAAAAAGGTGAAACAAATTTTTTCTAATTATTTTGTTAACCATGTTTTGTTTACGTATTTTTTGATATGATGAAAGGCTGGTTATTGGAGCTGCACCAATTTGGCTTTCATTAAATCCTTTTCTTAGCATCAAATTTCCTGCACATAAATCAGCTAATTTTTCTTTTTTATATAAACTGTGTGCAAATTCATGGTATAAAATAAAGTATAATTCCGGTAATGTTTTTTCTTTTAAAGCATAATCAAATAAAATTAAATGCTTATTCCAAAATATTGTGCATTTATTTGGATTGTTTCCAAAATTTACATCGAAATTTAAGGGAGGTTTTAAGTATCTTTGCGGGGGAGGTAATTTTATTAATATCTTTTTGACGGGCATTTTTAACTTTGCAATTTTTCCGCTATCAATGGTATAATTACCAGACGGCAAATTAAATTTATCAACTTTTCGTAACCCCTCGGTTGAGTAAAAAAGCTTACCACGAAAATCCCTAATTATAACAGGCTCTATAAATGATAAGTTTTTAAAGCCTGTTTTTTTATTCAATTTTAATGGTATCACTTTTTTAACTGTGTTTTCGTGAAACAGTGTAAACAATAACACCTAACAACAAAACAACACCAATAATTATCATTTGCGTTTTTCTGTCAAAAAGCAATTTTTTACCTACGCCTCCCGCGGCTTCTTCTTTGGCCTTTTCTATGATTTGTTTTTCTGCCTCTTCTGTTCCGTCAACAATGACCTGTTCAGTTTTGGTAAGTGTTTTTCCGTCTGCTTTTTTCTTTTTAAGTGCTTTAATAAAAGAAATAACAGCGGAGACAACAACACCAATAACAGGTGCAAGGTTATCTTCAGGGGTTTCAAGTAAATCAATAGCTTCCCAGTTACCTTGCTTTCCTTGTACTACGTTTTTATAAAATAAGTTAAGGGTTTCCAGAGGTTGACCTTTTTTAGTTTTAACGCCTTTTTTTTCTAAACTTTTTCGCATCATAGGTACAAGGGGTAAAATAGGTAAAAGAGCAGAAAGAACAGCACCTTTTCCAACTACTTTACCTGCTTTTTTCAGTTGTGAACGTCCTTTTTTTGAAGCAAGCAGAGAAACTCCCCCGGTACTTACAGCTGCAACAACGTGTCCGATACGTCCTAATAATGTACCTTTTTTGGCTACTGTTGCAGCTCTTTTAGTTAGTTTTGCTTTTTTCTTTCCTGTTGCGCCGGCTGCTTTTTTAGTAAGTTTTGCACTTCTTTTTTTAGCCAGTTTAGATACGTTGTCAACCATTTCAAGGTCATTCATTCCCTGAATATTATCAAACGTATTTTGATTAACTTGTAAATATTCCATATAATAGTAAATTTTAAAGATTAATAATAAATTGACATTTCGAGTTTTAACGTTTGTGTTACCGGATGAATTGCTGAAGCTAAAAGGAAATAGGGGTTTATTGAGTAATTAAAAGGAATTCTGTACATTTCCTGTTCATAGTACGGGCCTTTATATGCTGAGGGCATTAATTTATTTCCTTTATATATAGACAGACTATTGAAAGTTATTGGAGTTAAAGGTATATTCAGTTGTTGCGGGTTGTCTGTTGTATAATCAATAAAGAGGGATTTGATAGGGAATTCAGCCGTACTTTTTAATATTAAATTATAACTTTTTTCTTCACAACTGACAACTAAAATTAGTATATGAGGCGTGTCACCTGCAATTGAATCACAAAGATAAACCGTAACCAGGTCTCCGTTTAATATTCCCAGTGGATGTAAATGAATATATTTAGGAAACATTTCACCACCTGGGACAGCTGCTCCCTGCCAAAGAACAGGAAATATAAAAGCGGTTTTTTCGCCATAAATAAAGGATCCCCATAAGCGCCAGGTTTGTGTTGTTCCTTGTTTAATATTATAATAATCTGTGTAAGCTTGTGAGGCATAGTCCAGGGCTTTACGTCCTATATTAAAGTTAAAAGCATCATTTAAGCCAAAAAGAAAAAAAGGAATAGGCTGATCCAGTGAATTTGTTCCGGTAAAAAATCCATTGGTTGTGCAATAGGTTTCATTTGCTTCCAGAACGGTTGGATATAATGTAACGTCAGGAATTAAAAAAGTGCGTATGTTAAATTTAAGACTGGTTTTTCTCAGTGGTGTTGCTTTTACAGCATTGTTATACGCTTGTTGTACTTTTTGCGCTGAATTTTTTTGCATAATATAAATTTTTAAAAAGGCCCTGCCCAGAGTAAGGACAGGGCCAAAAAAATGAAAGCACTTAGGCTGTCACTTTTCGGGTTGTGACAACAAAGATTGACCAGGACAACTCAATACAATCGTAATTAATATACATTCCCAAAGCTTTTTGTTTATCAACTCCAAATTTCAAAGGGACGTCAATTAAGCCATTCTGTTGCTGTTCCGGCTTTTTGAAACTGTTCGGGCTGGTATAATCCCCGTCAAATTTTCCGAACAACGATTGTTTGAACATACCAATGTTATTGGCATACTGTGCAATTTTGGTTGTATCAGGAATTACATAACGGATCATATTCATTCCGAATCGGTCACTATTCAAAGCATCCAGTAATGTAGCATAAGCTACCTGGGTGCACCTGACAACTGCAAGTGCTACTGTTGTCGTTCCTGCGCCAGGTAATGCACTTGTAAAAGGTATAACCAGGTCACCAAGTACTAAATTTCCGGTAACTGTTGCATCCAGGGCCGCTCCATTCTGAAAAGGGTCAACACCATACATGAAAGGGGTTCCATGCGTCCATGAAGTAAGTGGGAAGGCTTTGCGCAAATTTGCAAAACCAGCCGCATAATCAGAATTGCCGAAAACATAAACAGGTAATTTGTTTTTAAGAGCTGCACTAAGTCCGGCTGCTGCAATTTGAGTATAAACTCCCGTTGCAGTAACAACAGTATAATACTGTAAAAACATCGATAAATCAAACTGAGCGGAAAAAACCGGGTTACCTCTTACAGCACCAAGTTTTGACTTACTTATTGATTGAGCGGAGACAATTGGAGGTGCGTCTGCACTTTCATCTTCAAAAAAATCCTCAAATGAATCAACATTTGAATTCAGCTGGCGAATCATAGCCAGTTCGGCTGCGTTTGGCATAATATTTTTATTAAGTGAGTAAATAAATCGGATTACAAATGTTATTCAATTTCCTCTAACTGCTCTTCATACTCAGATTTAAGCACGAATTTTTTAATAATCAATTCCCATGCCGCCAGTGCAATAAGCACGTAGACAACATATTTCAGACCTTCTTTTATCATGGTAGTAAATTTTTTATGTTAAACAATAATAGTAATTAATAATATAAAGGTATATTGATAAAATAATCATTTCAAGTAATACGCTAAAAAAATACGTATAAAATCAATATATTTTTAAGGAAGTATGAAAATGAGGGTTTATTTCATTTCTAACTGAGGTCATAATATCTTCAATCCTATTATCTTTTAATTCCCTTGCAGTTAATTGTGGGCTATCATTAGTCTTAAAAATTGTAATGTAATTGGATAGTTCATATATCCATCGTGGAATAGATCGCATAGAATGAAAAACAAGTATAATATAATTATGAGTATGGCGTTTACGAACCAATAACTCAGTAACATCGTGATTAGTACCCCTATTATTTAGAAATATAGTAGCCTCTTCAAGTACGATAATTCCGTTATTAATTTGCTTTAATTTAGTCGTAAAATTTTCGAATTCAATAAAGGGGTACGGAAAAAAATCTGTATATTCAGCATTAATATCATATACAATTACGGCCTCTGAATTTACTTTATTTAAAAGACTGCGAATAAACGTAGTTTTACCCGTACCAGTTGCGCCCGTTATTAAATGCGAACCGCCTTTATTCATTTTTCAACATCATAAAATTAAGGCCGTAAATGCTTATCAGCGCAAAAGCGAAAACCGTAACCGGGTTACCTTTTAACATTATTTGTTTCGCCGCTTCATTTGCCAGGGGTTCGAGTTGATTTTTTTGATTTTCCGTTAAACGTAATTTATCAACTTTGATCTTCTTTTTTGAAAACCTGTTATTTGCGAAAACAAATATTGACGGAATAAGCAAATCAATAAATAGCAAAAATAAGGCCCCACTAATTAAATCACTTGCAGCCAGGGTTTTTAATGGTTCCGGTTCAGGTGCAAAAATTTTCGTTTTTTTACTGCCTGGTTTACGCCCCCTGGTTTCCTTTTTTGGTTCAGGTACTTCCTGGGTTTCTGAAATTGTCTCTTTATTTTCTGTTATGTCCAATTCTTTGTTATAGCCGCTTAATAAATCGGTTATTTCTTTGTCCGTATTATTCTGCGCTGGCAATTGTGTTGTTTTGGTTTTCTCTGGCATTTTTAAAGTATTTTAAAAGTAATACAATTCCAATAATTACAATAATCCATAACCATGTATTATCCGTTTTCAATGGTTCAGGCTGCATTACAACAGCATCAATAACAGGGGTTTTTTTCTTAAGTTTTGGCTTAGGTTTTGATTGCTGTTCCTGTTCAGGTTCAGGTTCAGGTTCAGGTTCAGGTTCAGGTTCAGGTTCAGGTTCAGGTTCAGGTTCAGGTTCAGGTTCAGGTTCAGGTATAACCTTATAAATTGCATTAAATTCGTCCTGAGTTACACTATCATAACCTTCATCAATAGCTTTAATAAATAAAACTTTAGTGTTTTGAGAAGTGTCAAATTCAATTTCTTTTTCCTGAAAGAAATCAAATAATTCTTTTCTTAATTCTTTTTTAGTCATGTTAATTGATTTTGTTTTTTAATACTAATTTTTCTCCATTTTCAATAAGATATATATAAGCAACAATATTATTATCTTTATTTACTTCCATTCTAACAGCTGTTAATTGTTGATTCTTTTTTAATGATGTTTTAGCTTGTATTTCTATTAACGCCTTTATAGTATCATTTGGAAATAAAAAATTTTCCTTTTTGCCCGGCTCTATTTCAATAATAAAATACATTTTATCTTTTTCAGCAAGATAAAAAATTTCAAAATTTTCAATTTCTTTATTTAGCTGTTTTTTTATTTGTTTTTTAATCATATCAACAGCAATTCCGGGGTTAATAAAACTTGTTAAATTCATTATGCTAAAATTTTAAGGGTTTTGTTTCTCCGTTTTTTAATACTATTCTTTTATCATAAGTTAATTTCAAAATTTTTTGTCTGTCTATTAAAATTCCAGAATCCATTTTACGCTTCATTGCTTCCCGTGTTTTTAACAAATTTTTGTATTTATATATTTCACCTATTTTTTTTGCATCTTTTGGAATACCCTTAATAGCGTTATTTATTTTTTTATCCTGTGAAATATATGAATAATTTTTTAATCCTCGTATATTAATTACAGTCTTTTTTTCCTTTTTAAATTCTCCAATTAATTCACTATCTTTTATTTTAGGGTTTTTTTTAAAAAATATGCTGTCCGTATCACAATATAAAGGAACAAATTCTTTATACTTTAAAATCTGTGCTAATAAATGTACTCTTGACCCGCTTGTAATATAAGAACTAAATAAAGGAATAGAATGATATAAAAACCCCCGGTTATTTTTTACCTCTATAAAACAGTCTTTTCTTTCCAATGAAAATGGAATGATCTTTATTAATTGCTTTTTACTCTGATATTCCTGAATAATTTTATATTGCAAATCAATGTTATCAATATATATTTGTTCTGATTTTATTCGTTGTGCAAACTTTCCATAAAGAGAATTTAATAGTAATTTATAAACGTATCTCATTAACTCATTATTTGTTTCTGCCTTTTTTTTGTATAAATCTTTTGCGTAATCTATAAAGGGACTTTTCATTGGTGAACTAAATATAACACGGTCCACTTTTTTAATTATTATTGCTTCATGCTTTAATGCGAAACGAATTTCATTGAAATTATACCAGCCTGAAAATGTACCAACAGGAAACAATAATTTGCCATTTCTTTTTAAAGGTAAAAAACCGTAATCTATTTCTTTATGCTTTACTGTTATATTTGCGCAACCTTCATAATGTAACAAATAAAAAGTTAAAAAATCATTCACCGTTATATGAGTTTTTAATCGTAAATGTTTTGGATTTGGAAACTGTTCATTTATCATACTATGCGGATACATAGAATTTATATCATAACAAACAGCGTTACATTTACCTATATAAAAAGCTTCATTTCTTCCACCGTAATAACTTTCATAAAAATACTTCCCAAAAATATCGTTATAATCAATATGAAAAAGTTGATATTTACGCCTAAAATATTCTAACGCTAATCCTGCAAGTGTTATTTTAATATTCCCTACTTCATTAAATATATTGAATAATGCGTCATAAACAATTTCACAATCTCTCTGACAGTATTCAATATCTTTTTTTGTAATTGATTTGGCTGTACCTTTTTTGAACTTATCAGCCAGTATCATTTTATTCTTACCTAATAATGCACCAATTTTTTTAACGCTGCCTGGTAATATATTAAAACTGTCACCAAATTGAGCAACCCCATTTGTTGCATAAATAAAACGATTATTAAAAATTGCTTGCTTATCAAAATTGTAAATGTTATCGTATATTACACTTAAATCGTATTCAGCATTATGTGCAAAAACTTTTTTTCTTTTATAACGGTCTTTTAAAAATTCTTTTTTGAATTCATCAACGGAATAAATAACCTGTATGTAATTATGTGAGTAAACAACACCAAAAATAAAGGCGTCACTTTTGGCTCTTAGAGAATTTGTTTCAACATCGAAAACATAAAAATCATTTAATATTTTATTTTGCTCTTTTAACTTATGCAGGGTTTTCATGCTAACAATATCTATCTTTTTTTATTAGTTTACCTTTTTTTGAACAAATAAAAACAACTATGATTTACAGGAAATAGCCAAATTTCACCTTATAAATTAGGATAATGTTTTTTAAATAAATTAATAGCTGTTTTTTGTCCCTTTCCTTTAATAGAAATAATGGTTAAAAAATAAAATGTTTTTTTAATTTAAAACAGGCGTATTGCATTGTTTTAAGTATATAAAAAATTTATTTGAATACCTCTTAAATAATATATTTGCAATTCATCAGGGTCAGATTTTGATGTGAAATGCCTATGCTGAACCTGCGCTGCTTCAATAGCAAATTTAAGTATATCTTTTTGTGTTAAATCTAAATCAAATGGAAATGCTTCAGTTGTATAATAAGTTTCAGGCTCTTTACTTTCATAGCCAAATTTGTACTTAATATAGCATCCTGAAATTTCATCTTTTCTTCTGAAAAATTTTTTTGTAAAAGTTTTGGCATATCGTTCAAAAGACTTAATTTTGTTCTCGAATTTATGTTCTGTAAATTCAAAAAAAATATCGTTTTTTCTTTTATCAGAAAAAATGCGCATGCCTTAGAGATTTAGTCATTTCAAAGGTATCAAAAAAAGGGTTAAGATATTTTCTTAACCCCTCTTTTTTTAATAAACCCGGTTTAATCTTGTTTTAACAAAATTACTTCATACTTGTTTAGACTATGATCACTACCTTTTAACTGAACCTTCTCAATCCATTTAATATACAGCCTCCGTCCTGCATGCAATACCGGAATTTTTGCCCCATCAACATCAATTTCTTTTTCCAGGGCTTTGGTAATACCATGCGAAGCACCAATAACCCAGGGCTGTCCGGTGTCATCAACAAAATCATAGCCTATTGTTTTGCCGTCTTTTGAACTTACAACTTCAGAGCCAAGAGGCGTACCAAAAAATTCCGGTTCCTGTTCAAAATCCCACTGCGATGCACCACTAACTAATAATTCGCCTTCAGGTCTTGATACTTTAACTGAGGTCTCTATTTTGCCTCCATTGCCTGTTGTTTTTTTTGAATTTTTTGCCATTGTGTTTTTATTAAGTTAAAAAATTGAATTATATCATTTCCAAACAACTCTTTATTGTACTGGCTGTTGAGTGTGTATGATTCTTTTTTTATTACTTCCAGTTCATTATCAATTTCAATGCAGGTTATAATACAAACTGTGTCAACTTCTTTTAGTCTGTATGTCTTATTTCTTAGCTGCCTTTCCTGAGTTGACAAGGGGGGATGATTTTAATTCAGGTTCAATTTTTAAGGTAGGCTTGTTATTATAACTGTCCGAAACCTTGTCAATCATACGTCCTAAACTAAACAACTGCCCAGGGTGTTTATAATTAACCTCACAAACGGTTACTTCACCCGCCTGCATCGTATTAATTACTTTAACATCATTAATGTCACAAGCAACCAGGAATTTTTTTTCCAGGGTGTTTTCAAATTGTAATTTTACTTTTGCCATTGTTTTAAAAATTAAGTGATTAAAAAATTTAGTTTATTGTATGCAATATATTATTAAACTTAATATAATCATCATAAAAATTCATTCCGATTGTATTAATTATAAGTTCTTTTATTTCACCTTCAATTGTAATACAAGAAGTTAACATGAAAATTGTTTTAGCATTTTTTCTCTCACAAATTATCATTTTATAATGACGCCCATGTTTACCGTAAACGTCACGAACATAAAACATATTATTTACAACATGTAAATCAAACATTTTATTAATATGTTTTAAATCTGTATCTTTTTCATTGATTTTCTCATACAGTATTTTAATGTGTGAAACAGGCATAATTTTTTCATACATTATTTTAATATGAGAAACGGGTAGAATTTTTGCATACAGTAATTTAATTTCGCTGCTTACTGCATGACTATTCCTTTCAAAACTTGTATTTAGACACCATACAACAATTCGATATATAAATTTATACACCAAAAAATAAAATAAAAATTTAATTTTTTTCATAGTTTTTTTATTTGATTGAAACAAATGGTTTATATGTGCGTAATCCATGCTTTTTAAAAAACCGATATTTTTTTGCTTTTAATTGCATTGATATAGGAATATCAGCCATATAATCATAAATAAACAATGTACCATCTTTTTGTTCTATAATATATGCTGTTAATATTGTGTTGTCTTTTTGATTTGTCATAACTATTTGAAATTAATTTCCTGGTCTGCTGCATCTAATAAATAATAACGATTGAACATTTTAATACATCCTATCATGGTAACGTCTTTATAGGCAATTTTTTCATTTCGATTACTGTGTAATATTCCATTAGGATTAAATTTACTCATTTCTTTGATCTTTAAAAATAAATAACTAGCTGACGTTATAGTTATAATCTTAATATCTTTTGAATATACGGGCTTTCGCCGTAACTCAGAATTAAGGCTTTTAAAGGTTATTAGATATATCGGTCTTAACTTCATTATCAATAATTTTATCAAAAATTACTGTCCAAAACTTTTTTCCAAAATTAGTTTGACTCCAAACAAAAGCCATACTTAATTGCTTGGTTCGCTTATTAAAACAAACTTGCTTTGCATAGTGTTCATACGTTTCCATTATATCAATGTCAGATAATGCAAGTTTTTTAAATGAATTATTAAGTTTAGCATTTAATATATATCGATAAATTTTACTGTGATAACGCATAACTTAGTTTTTTTTAAGAATAAAAAAGGCAATTATTTGATTCGTATCTCTATCAAAAATAATACTTCCCTTTTCTATGTCATAACCACTGGGTAATTCTATTTCAAAACTGGCAGTCATATAACAGTCAATAAAAGGAAAGATTCTTTGAAAAAATTTTTTCATGTTTTTCATTGTTAAGTTATTATTACATAAAAAGAAAAAAAATTTGCAGTTGGTTTTTTGAAATTATATTTTGATGTAAATAACTTGTTACTTTAAATTGATTTGGAAATTCAACAAGCCATGTTGATAGATTTGTTGTATATGATTCCGGAATTAAAATTAAAAGTTTTGATGTATTTTCAGGATTACAAATTGAGAAAGGTTCTTGATAAATTGTAATTATTTTATCTTTATTACCGGGTGCTTTGATTTTTTTCATGTTTTTTTATTCAAAGTAAGATGAAATAAAAAACCCCTCAAAATCATTCGTCAAAGAAATAAGGGGTTTAATCAAAATTTTAATATAATAAATGTTCTAACGCATCTTTTAATTCCTTCATGTTTTCACAATCCAAAACATAATTGAAATTATTCGTACCAAACCAACCAGGCTTGTATTCATTCGCTTTCATGTTCTCATACAAAGCTTCAATAGCAACCTTTAAGGCTATTCGATCCAGGAAACTTAACTCTTTAAATGTTGACATAATTTTTTAGATTTGAGAAAAATAAATAATAGTAAAATTATCTTTTGAATGATATTCCTGCATAAAAGCATTGGCAATTATTTTTAACCCGTCCAATGCCAATTCAGTTGAGAAAGCGGATAATTCAAGAAAATGAAATTTAATAAACATTCCCTGAAAATTTTTAATTTCAATACATAACAAATAATTCTGCTTTAAACTTAGAATTGTATTTCTCATTTTTTTTGGTTTTAAAATTGTTTTCATTATTTTATCATGTTTTTAATTAATATATAAGCATCTTTTTTACCCTTTAAATAGGCTTCAAATGTTTCTGTTTTAAAATTAGAATTAGAATGTGCATTTAATCCCAATTCAACATGTATTATTAAATGTTCTAAAATATTTAATAAAACTTCTTTGTCAATTGTATTGCTCATTTTTTTG
>JBAZGP010000056.1:0-13248 GCA_041652835.1 Lutibacter sp.
ACAATACCTTCACCATCGGGCAGGTTCTGTCCCAAATCTATTAAGATTCGAGCCTTGTCTGTAGAAATCTCTGTTATGCAACCTCCAATTTGGTCAATGCCCCGATGGATAGTTATTTTCATATTAACTTGTAATTGTTATTAGAAACAAAAATCGATTTATATTTTTTATTAGTTTTTGCAGCTTGATGTTCTTTATTAAAAATATTAGAATAATTATTGCTTTCATTTTTATCAGGTTCATAAACAAAAATCAATTCAACTTCATCTAAAGAAGGGAGCAAATTAGGAGCTTCTATCAATCCTAATGTTTGTTTGTCACTGATAGTATTTTTGACGTCAGAAAGAAGATTCTCTCGAAATTTAGTTTTATTTTCACCAAACAAACATTCTTCAAAATCTATAATATGTGTTTTTATTCCTGCCTTACCCGTTAACGCTTTTAATCCTTTTTTTACCTCAAAAAAGACAATATTACCCGTTTTTCGCTCCATACCTAACAAATCAAACCCAGCCTTTTTTACTCTTTTATCAGAAGGAATATTATTTTGAGAAAAATTATACTCCATATCAAGTACTAAATATCTATCATTTTTATCTTGGTTATAAAAGGCAATATTTTGTTGTGTTTCAAACTCGTTTTTTTTGTGCTTTAGTAACCAACTGTCTATAACTTGAATGGTTTCTTCAAAATATTTTTTTGGAGTATTAATTACCTTGCTCTTAATATCAGTAGGTTCTTTTTTATCTTCAAAGTACTTTTTGTCAATATGGTAACTTCTTAATCCTATATCCAATATTTTACATTTCTTATAGTACACAAAGCATTTTCCATTTTGTCGTACTTCAATGCGTAATCTTTTTGATTCAGACTTTAAATAATTGAGTAATAATTTTAGATCACCAATAGTCATTCGTTCAATTAGTTTATCATTAATTTTTCTCGCCATAATTTTATTTCTTACAGTTTACGAATATTGATGTTATATAATTTTTAATCTCTGACTCTTTTATTCCAAGATATTCATATTGTTTATTTATAGTTTTTTGCCATTCTATTTGACTCAATACATTTTTGTCCTCTAAAATTGTTTTTCTGTTTTCATAACTGCGTTTTGTATAACCGTTCAAAAAGTAAATATTCAATAAATGTGCTTTTATATTATTGTCTATCATAAATTTCAGGAACGCCAATCTGTTTGCTAATTGATAATATTTTTTAGACCAATCATTAGTGCTTTTGATTTCAAACTGCTCTTTCGTCAGTATAAATGCATTTTGAATCAATCTTATACTTTCTTTGTTTGTTGCATTTGAATTGGTCCTAACTTCATTCATATGTGCTTTTGCTTCAATAAGCACGTATTCATCTTTATGAACAAATACAGCGTCCCAATTTTGGGAATTACCTTTTTGTGGCCAAAAGCTTTCCCATTTTCTTTGAAGCATAGGATAATCTGCTCTATCTTTTAAAAATGTAATTCCTTTAAATTCACCATCCATCGAAATTCTATGATTTTCATAAGGGAAATCTAACCATTTTAAATTTTCCTTAAAACGACTATTTTTACTAATAATACTTTCAAATTCAATTCTGTGATGTCCTAAAAAGCGGAGTAATTGAAATTCACTCCCATAACCATATCCAATTTCTGCCATAACTATTTGTTTGTGTTTTTATCAAATGACCACCAACGAGTTTCTTTATGATTTGTGCGCCGTAAAAATCGGTGATTTTTCTGGCGAAGAAAATAGCTCGTTGAATGTTTATCGGTTTGTTCTAAATCCGATTTGAGCATAAATTATATGAGGTGTTGGCACTAATTGTTTTTCATATAATCTTTCAGAGCAATTAAATATCCGTAAGCTTTTTTTCCTTTATTTAAGTCAATAAATTCAATAACTCCAGATTGATATAATTCAGAAGCGGAAACAGGATTAGTTATACATTCAGATTTTCTACACTCAAAGTGTATTAAAATTCTAGGGGGGCAGACATCTGCGCAACCTGGTTCTTCTTTTCTTTCCTCCATTCTAATATTTACATCTGAAATTCTAAGCATAAGTCTTCCAGCTGATGCAGAACCCATATCAATTAATACATTTCCATAATCGTCTATCTGAGAACTGTCATCAAATATTCCAGCAAAATAAATTTTAACATCATCAAAGTCATTTAATTTTAATTGAGCGTTACTATTTGAAATCCATAATGTTAAAAAGGCCAAGAGTGTAATTGTTTTTTTCATATTTCTATATTTAGTTATTAATTTTTATTTCCGGTATTAGTGCCAATGGGTTTTTCTGTGATTTGTTCGACCAAAAAATCGAAGATTTTTCCGGCGAAACATATTGCTTGTTGAATGTTTGTGCTAAATCCGATTTGAGCATAAATTTTATACGGCTTGTTGCCTGTAGTTTCTTATTTGTCATTTGGAAGAACTGTTATGAAAATTGCTTTTCTATCTTCATTGTTATATTCCGACAGAGGTGCTTTTGCATAAACCCAAAGTCTAATTGTTTCTCCAACAAGTTGTTTTGTTACTATTATTTTTAAAACATTAGATTCCTGTGATAATATTATACTTCTATCAGTATGTAAAGAATATATAATTTTTCGGTCTTTTGGGTCAATCGCCTCAACATATAATTCATATTCGTCATCAACTCTTAAAATAGGAATAGGCCTACTGGCTCCTGGAATAAAAAAAATATTTCCTAAATTATCATTAATTTTAGTTATTTTAATAAAGTAATCATCTTTCATTTCATTCTTATTGTAATAAATAGTAATAGAATTTTTTAAATCAGAGACAATGCCTTTTAAAAGATTAGTTTGACTTTCAATTAAATCTCTTCCGTGAGCAAGAGTATTTCTAAATTGCTCAACTTCTTTAAAAAAAACCATAAAACGTTTTTTGTCATTGAATATTGGTAAAAAATATTCCCAGTTCTTATCAATAATCGTTTTTAAATCATAAAAATCCGAATAGTATAATAATCTGTTTTCAAATAGAACTCCATTATTCTTTTTCTCCTCAATGATCCTCTTTTCTTTCCATTTGTCAACCCTTTCGGTTGGAACTTTGTAATCTGAATTATCTTGTGATCCAATAATTGATAAAATTATTCTTCTAAGAGTATTTTCGTATTTGTTAATCATTTTTTTTAAATTACAGGCTAACGGTTTTTAAAAGATTTGTGCAACTTAAAAATCAGAGATTTTTCGGCTGAAGCATATTGCTTGTTGAATGTTTGTCTATTTGTATTTAGTTTAAATGTAAGCATAAATTATATGCGGTGCTACCGTCCTACTTTTCAATTCAGATCTATGCTTCATAGAATTTAATGCTATTAGTTGTCAAAAATTCTTTAATAATGTCTGCATGGATACAATGTCCAACGTGTAAGAAAGGTTGGTTTGTCACTTTAATGGTCTTACCACCTGTTTTATATTCAAAGTTTTTCATGTCAAATCCTAAATGTAAATGGTTGGTGCTGCTTTGCATTCCACATACCAAACCCTCTTCATTGAATAATGGTCCACCACTTTGTCCCCTTAACCCCGGAGTGCTAAGTTCAAGTCCCATAATTTTACCTGAGTCTACTAAATTTCTTGTTATCATACCCTCAATGGGAAAACGAGGTGTTTCAGCTTGTCCTTCATTTGTCCATTCAATATTGTCAGTTAAATCATTAAATTTGAAATTTGTAAATTCTGGAAAAGGGTAGCCAAGTCGACACAATAATTTTCCCTGCTTTAAAACCGAAGTGTCTTTCAGAAAAACAGCGTGAGATTGGTATGCTGGATTTTTGAAATTATCAAAAATTATAATTGACAAATCATAGGTCTGGTGATTTATCCATCTGTAGTTAAGATTTGTGTCCGTTGTCACCCCGGCAAAAAGTTCGTTTAATTGAACTAATGTGTCCGTCTTAAAATTATATTTTGCTTCAAGCTCCTTTATTCTCTTTTTATAATTCTTTCTCCCAATTATAGCCTTTTCTTTAGCGAAAGCCTCATAGTGCGAATTGATGTTTGCCCTGTTGCCAATTAGCTCTATTACGTGTCGGCACGTCACTGCACAACCATTTTCATTTATGAAAAATAATGTTGCTGCTCCTGGATTAACTATTTTTTCTTTGTAGTTTCTTGAAATTGTATGTATCGGTCTTGTAAATTGTCCAACTTCTTCTATTGCTTTTACAAACATATCTTCTCTTTTTAATTATTATTTTTCGTATGTTGTGTGCTTTTGTTGCGGTTGCAGCTAACTTATTATATCCTTCCAGTTACAGCTGTTAATAATTAATAGTTTCCGGCTAACTGTATATTTTATTTATCAAATAAAACACCTAAACTTAAAATTCACTAATTTCAATGTGCAAGCGTTGTTTAACTAATAAATTAGTTATTTCTTTAATCACCATAAATTCAACGATAGTCAGCAATTTTTATCATTAAGTAATTGAAAGTTAAATGTATGAAAGTTTATTGTAATATGTGCAATAGCACGTTACAACTTGCATAATTAAATTCAGAGGTTGTTCCCGGGTCTCAAAATATTCCTCGTAAATGCCATAAAACCACCATTTCCAGCAGTATTTTTAACTTAAGGTTTATAACAACTTTTCAGGAACCAACATCCCAACAACAAATAACAAAAACCAACAACCAATAAAATACAGCTTCCAATTCCCCGCAATAAAAGCTTTAAAAAAAGCACTTATTTTTGCTTTTGCCCTCCTTTAATCCGTTTCCATAATAAATAACAGAAAAACCACAGACATACCTGCAGATAATTTATTCTCTGATTTTATTCATTTTTCATCAATCTATTTTTAAATATTTCTAAATCCGTGAGCAATTGTTTCTTGCCAAAAATCATTAACTTATTTACTTTTGGTCTACAACATTTTTTATATTTAGACTTACCGCAAATAGGACATTTTTTATTGGCTTCAGTTTTCATTTGCCCTATTGCTAATTCAAGATATTTAATAATTATTTCAGGCTCATTTAATTCAAATTCTTCAGAATAAAATTGAGCAATACCATCATCGGAATGTTTATACTCCCCATTAGCATATTTTTCTTCTTTTAATTTAAATTGATGATTTGCAAAAAAAGGATAAATTACATCTTTGTAAAATTCAGTTAACTCAATACCCCTGCTTTTTTGTTTAATAAGCTTATGGGGTATATTTAAACAACAAATACCATCCTTTGAAATGTGAAAATCCCAATTTCTATCAATATGCTTGCTCAGTTCATATACTATGGGGATTACATTGGGATAATCATTTTCATTAAAAACAATTTTTATTTTATATGATTCCCAATGTCCATCGTTTTCATCAGCAATATCGGCTACACCTACTAATATAATAGTATTTGGATTTTTTGAGTTTACCAACTCAAACTTATAATACTTATCTAAAAAGGATTTTAAATCTTTTCTTAATCGAGAATTCATTAGCTGTTAAAATAAGGTTTACTTAGTTGGGCTATAGGAGCTAAATGAACTGAATTAGGCTTGGTTTGTGATGAGCCTATATTCAATAAAATTTTACCATCTCTATTTTGAATGGCAAAATTATTTTCCACAATATATCGTTCCCAGTCAAAGTCATAGTGTTCATAAACCCTACCATCTCCATAGTCCCAAATTGGTTTTGCTTTTTTATTAAAATACTTTTGATTTGTCATTTGATTAATGATGTGTTGCCCTACTACAATTCCGTTGCTTAATGCATTAGCTTGCATTTTTGGTGCTAAACTTGTATGTAAACTGCACGTTGTAATTTCACCAGTATCACCTAATCCAGAGTACATCCAAAGGACTTGATTGTCGTGTCCAAGATCTAAACCTGCTCTTGTAAAAATTTCACTAATTCCATTAGCTTCAAAATATTCCCTTAAATCGTTTTTTACAAAATAAGATATCATAGCGAAAGCTTTTAAAGCATCTTTTGTTGCATCTGATTTATCTTTATTTTTTCCTCCAAAATACACCATCAAACCATCACCTTGTATTCTGTGGACATAGCCTCCATTTAAATTGACTGCAAAAATAGATGCCTTTACAATACCTTCTGTTATGAGAGCCACTGTAGCTTTATTAAATCGATTGAATAATTGAGTGCTTTTTTTAACATCTATAAAACCACTAATAATCCAATGGTTTTCAGTATTTGTAGTGTTTCTTAACATTTCAAAATCCGGATGACTGCCAAGTTTTGGTAAAGAGGTAAGCACTGGAGCATTCATTCCCTTAAATTGTCGAACCGATTCATTTAGGTTTTCTAAATCAGGTAATTCATTTCTTAAATTTTGAATATAGCTCATATCAAAATCATCTTGAATTGAACTATATAATTTTGTCATTCTTTTAGGATCTTTAGCAACCGCTTTTTTGATGACATTCAAGTATGGATTAAATATATTCATAGTTTAAATTTTTGTTAGTAAATAAATAATTGTAGGAATTAAAAAAAGAAATTGAGCCATTAATAAATAACCTACCCATTTTAATTTTTCAAATTTAGAAGTAAGTCCTTTTGATAAAATATGAACTTGTAATCTCAAATCTTTTAAGTCTTTTTTGTTTGTATAGCCAGATGATTTTTTATTGAAATTTAATTCACTCATAGCTCCAATAGTACCAAAATAATATATTGAATTAGGTTTTTTTGAAACAAAAGGAATGCTCGTTAGAGCTAGTAGTACTAAACTAAATATCCCGAATGCACTACAACTCCATAAACAAAATTCTGCTAAATTCCATAATCCAGCTAATGGTTCTTCAACTTGTGTAATAAGCACTAAAACACCTCCAGTTATAAAAGTATTTATTGCTATATAAACCGCAGATTTATTATTTACGCTGTCATAATAGTGGTCAATTCTTGACATTGTTAAAGTAAGCCTATTTCTTTCAGTTTCTACATTAATATTTTTCTTCATATTATCTAATTTAAAATTGAACAGTTTGGAGTCGTGTTCAGGACATTATCTTTTAATTTGAACGCAATAATGATGCAATAGATAATGTAACCACTGCAACTGTAAATACAGTTCCAATAATTTTTGCTTGATTCCCCTTAGCGGTAATACAAGTATCTTTTTTACATATACTGAATTCATCATTTGAAAAATTCTTTAAATACATATTAAAATGTTTTTAATTAAACAATACCTTCACCTTTAAAGCTCGAAGGACTAAGCTTATTTTTCTTTTCGTACACCTTTAAAAGGTGTTGGACTTGAAGTTTTACCATCCATAAAACGGCCGGTTTCCGTATCCCTTTTTATCCAAATATTGGTTTTTGGGTTTTTTATTTGTGAGCGACCTTTTACTGCTCCGTTTCTGTGGTTGTCACCGCTTTTGCCATTTGTAGCCATATTATTTAATTTTATGTTTATATAGGTATATGCTCACTAATCAAATTTTTTTTCCATTTATTTGGAAAAAAAATGTTTACTTTGAGCATATACTTATGAAGTATGGCAATTGCTAATAAAAAAGAGATACTAAACGAACTGAATTCTATCGATTTACAAGGATTAATGGATAGAATGGAATTATATGTAAGAAATAGATTTTACAGTAATTCTGAAAGAGAAAAAAAAGGATTTGATTATTTAGATTTTTGCGACAATGTGATTCTCAAAGCCTGTGATGGAACTAGAAATTGGGATAAAGATAAATGTTCTTTTGATGAATTTATATTTGGTTCCCTAAAAAGCGATTTATTCAATTACTTTAGAAAAGTAAATGAAGATAAAGAAAAATTAAAGAGTGGCATTGTGGTTGATGATGTTGAAAAGGAAGTTTACATAATTGATATTAATAATTATGTTGAACCTGATGAAATGGGTTCTTTAGAAATACCATCAACAATTGACTTTGAGACTATTTCAAAAATAATTATTGAGGACCTAAATAATCAAGGAGCAGATAAATTAGAAATTGAAATATTTGAATGCTGGTTAAATGGATACTACAAGCCAAAGGAAATTGCAGAATTATGCGATGCATCAGTTACGCAAATTAATATTGCAGTAAAAAGACTATCTAGAAAAACATTGAAATTAAAAGAAAAATGGACAAGCTTAAAAAAGTAATTGATGAAGGTATTACACAATATCATTTATCATCTGATATTTCATCAATTAGAGAAGGGCTGAAGGATTATGGTGTGAATTTGGATGAAAATTCAGCTAGACAAGAAAAATTAATTAAACAATTAAAGTTTAAGCTAAAGGCAAGTATCAATAAAGAAAAGTATGAGAATTTACTAGATAAAGCAGTAAATTTTTATGAAATAGCTTTAAATAAGGGTTTGGACAAACCTGTAGTGTTTTTTAAACAATTAATTAATCAAAACCAAGTTACATTTCAGTATAAAAATTTAGATAAATTAAGTACTGAAGAAATAAAAGAAATAATTAAAGACCAGAATTTGGTTGAAATAATTGAAATGCTTGAAAACGAACAATAAAGGAAAAAATAGAGCAGTAGAAATTCTTGATGAAATTGGATTTGATGAAATTACTGACTTAACAAATTATGATTTAATTTCAGGTTTTGATATTATAAGAACCATTAAAAAATGCTGACGGTAAAATTATTCGTGGTACATCAAAAACTATAATTAAAGTAAATTCTGAAATACCTTATTCTGAAAAGAAAAGATTTGTTGCAGCTCACGAATTAGGTCATTTTTTTCTACATAATAAATTGGAATTACATTCTGATAATTCGAAAACTCTAAATTGGTTTAATGTTGAAAATCAAGCTAAGCGTGGAATGGAAGAATATGAGGCAAATGATTTCGCCTCAGAATTACTAATGCCAGAAAAAATATTTAGAAAATTTATTTCAGGTAAGATTTTTGGCCCACAACTAATAAAAGATATTTCCAATCGTTTTAAGACAAGCCTCACATCTGTTATATATAGAGTGATTACATTAGACATTGCTCCAATACTAGTTGTTTTTATTTCAAATGGTGAAATAAAATATTGGCGAAAATCTTCTGATTTAAGAGGATTGGTGAAAGATATAACAAAACTTTCACCTCCTGAAGATTCCGTAGCAATGGAGTACATTGAATCTAACTATGAGTTTTTATATTCTGGAATTCAAAAAGCTCAGGTGATAAGTAAATCTACTTGGTTCAAATTAAATGAAGATCAAGATGATTCAGTCTTTTATGAATATTGTATACCTACCAAACAATATAAAACAATAATTAGTATTATTTGGGAATCCTAATTTTTTTCCCCCATCTCCAGCATTATTCCATTTCGTTAACACTCCATTGCATAAAGCTTCCAATTCCCCGCATAAAAGCTTGTGAAAAACAAGCATTTATCTTTGCCTTTGCGCTTTTTTTAATCCGTTTCCATTAGAATAACCTCAACAAAGTAGCACATTTAGCAGGTAATAAGGCTTTTGCCAGTGTAATATCAGAATTACCTTATGTTGATAAATTTATATCAAAATTAGTATAAAAAGACTTGTTTTTTAACTCATACTTTGTTGGCGGTAGGAATAATCTGAAGATGAGATTTTTGTAACTAAATTCTACTGCTTTTCATAAATAAATGGAATCTCTTTCTTTTGAGTTTAATATTTTCTGAGTGGTTGATCTTGTGTGAATTTCAAATTAAGTTTTAAAGCGGTTCGTGCTTTAGCCAGTTCTGTACCCAAATATCCTGCGTGGCTCATTTGAGAAACCAAACCTTTTTCCAAAATAGCCAGTAAAATAGGTTCTGAAGAACGTCCTTTGATGATATAGCCTGGATGGTTGTCTTTATAATAATGTTTTACTATAATTTCCATTTTCTCCTGATTTATTGTGATAATAAAAAATCCCTTTTCGTCATAATCTAATGGAATGCGTCTTCCACCTGCTCTCAATGGTGTAAATAATGGTTCTTCTATATCCACATTATTTTTAGAAGTAAACGGTTCTTTTAGTTTTAAGTTATCAAAAGTCTCTTTCATGTTTTCAATTTTATTTTCTTCTAGACAATCCACTAATTCCACTTGCTGCAGAAAGGTATTGATTTTTTCATCCGAAAGATTTTTTAAAACAGGGAAATGCCCGACAGCATTTTTGATTCTTTTTTCGGCATTGACACCATATCTAAAAAGACATTGAATGGCCTGTCCCGACTTAAAAACAGGTGAATCTTTACCGCATAAGACCAAATAACGAATATTAGAATTGGTAATAATGTTTTGAATGATTTTCTCAATACCTAAATTTGGGGTCATAAGTGTTCCAATAATAGCAATGCGTTCGAATGTTATTTCATTCAGGTACAAATCTTCTGTTGTCAAAGTACAAACAGCTATTTGTCCTTCTGGATTAAAAGTTCGGTAATTTCCAGATACAGCTGGCCACTTGCTTTGTTTTGGTTGTTTGATCCTTTTAAAAAAATCTTTTATGTTTGCTATTCTGTAAAATATTTTTACGGCAACAGAATTTTCGGATGTTGCTGAATTGGGAAAAAGTTTAACAAAAAAACGCATTAACTTTTTCATACTGCTCCTTTTGTGTGTTCTTTCAAAATCAATAATTCTCAAACAATGGCTGAAAATATAAAACTTCATGCAAAACCTAAATAGAAATCACTATTTACGAGCAAACTAATACCTAATATATTCTTCAAACCTAACTGGTTTCAAAAATAATCATTTTTTTATATAGCTTGGTTCAAAATAATGGTTTCAAGTGCTATTTTTTCAAAATTACCAACAATGAGTTTGTATAAGATTTGTGCGACGTAAAAATCGGAGATTTTTTGGTTGTAGCAAATCGGTTAGTTGAATGTTTTTTGGTGTTTTATAGTTTTAGTTTTAGTCCTCCGTTTACTACAAATCCATCAACTGGTGCATAAATATCCCTGAATGTAGGATTGGTAGTTGAACCTGTATAGATAGTATCAAACTTTGTCTGCCTTGTATTTCCAAAATTCTCAAAGTTTATAAAAACTGAAAATTTATCCCATATTTTTTCAACCATAAATCCGAACAGCCAATATTCTCTACCTGTAGCGCCGTCATTTAATTTTTGAGGACTGAAATAATAGGCTTCTAAACCCATTTTCAATTGATCTTCAATTTCATACATCAAGACATTGTTTAGTCGGTGTTTTGCAACTAAAGGGAAAGTTGTTGACTTATCGTTATAATGTTCATTTACATCAGCCAATGTATAGCCGATGAAAAGTTTTAAATCTCCATAAGTCAGTTTTACATTTGTTTCCATTCCCTGGGTATCAATATACCCCTTTGGTTGCTGAAACTCATATAAATTAGTAGCGGTTGGAGTAAGAATCAATGGATTTTTTACTTGCGTATAAAATAGTAACGTATTTATACTAAAAGACATTTTATCGGAAAGAGGTGTTTTATAATTGATGTCAAAATTACCTCCAATTGATTGCTCAGCTTTTGTCTTTGAAATATCGATTGGCAATACATTTCTAAACTGTATACGTTCCGCATCTTCTGTGAAAACAGTTGGGGTTTTGTATCCTAAACCACCACCAAGTCTAATTGATAATTTTGGGCTGATTTTTAAAAGTGCCGAAATTCTCGGCAAAGCGAAAAAACCATATTCGTTCTGGTAATCACCACGCAAACCCGTTTCAAGTACAAATTTTTCCGTTGCGTTCCACGTATTTTGAACAAACCCTCCAAAGGTTGTGTAATTGTAATCAACTACTTTTGAGGTGTCAAATTTATTTTGATTGAATTTGTCCGTCCAAAGATTTAAACCAGTTATCCATTCTGAATGATCACCAGTATGATTATATGTTGCTTCGCTGAATGAAGATACTTGAACACCTGAAAATTTGTAAGTTGGAATTTCAATACTTCTATCATAATAACTCATACTATTTTTAAATGACAGTTTTGAGTTGTCGTTTATTATATGGTCAATCCCCACTTGGGTGCTATATCGATTTGTATTATTTTTTTCAAAATAGCTGTGTATGTCGTCTCCTTTGTTTTCAATATATTTTATATCCCCACCAATACGCTCTTCAATGGTACTATTAAAGCCAATGTTAAGCGTAGTTTTCTCGTTGAAGTATACAAATAATTTTGGATTAATAGTATATCGTGTAAATTTTGGAATTGCTGTAAACCCTATATCTGATGGGTCATAAGCTGTTCCTACATTATAAGATGCAAAAATAGTCGTACCAACTTTATTATTTTTTTTCGAGTAAAATACACTCGCATCCAGTCCTAATGCAGATGTTCCGTTAAGCAATAAACTTAATTCTTTTTCTTCTTTTGGTGTTTTTGAAACAAGATTTACCAATCCCGCAATAGCTCCGCCACCGTAAAGTGTTGATGAAGCTCCTTTAATAACTTCTACTTGTTTTAAATCAAGAGGAACTATTTGTAATAAACTTAGTCCGCCTGAAAATCCTGAATAAAGAGGGTAACCATCTTTTAATATTTGGGTATATTTCCCATCAAGCCCCTGTATTCGGATACTAGAATTGTAGCTTGTTGCTGATGTTTGTTGGGTTTGAATACCTGTGCTTTCGTTCAGCATCATACGAATATCTCCAGGTTTCATATTTCCTTTTTCTTCTAATTCTTCCCCTGAAATGGCCTCTATTCTTGTTGGAATATTGCCAATGGTTCTGCTGGAACGGGTGGCTGAAATTACAACTTGTTCAAGTTCTTCACCTTCTTCAGCAGAAAGAAATATGACTATAGGTTGAGTCTGAGTCAATGGAAAAGTAAATGCTTCTCTTATTTCACGATATCCAAGATAGCTAAAGATGATTGTTTGTTTTCCATCAGGAATGTTTCTGAATTCAATGAAACCGTTTTGGTCTGTGCTTGTACCAATAGTAGTACCCTGAATAATTGCTGTTGCGCCTAAAAGTACTTCTTTACTTTCGTTGTCTTTGATAATCGCTTTGAATGTATTTTGTCCCAAAGCCAATGAGGTATAGATTAATGCCAAAAGAGGCAAAATGATATTTTTCATTTTTCTAATGATTTAAGTTAATAATAAGAATTAGTGGTGTAAAATGCCACTAAGTGCAAGTGGGTTAGCCACTAATTTTAACATTAACTTATTTTGGGAGGTTGCCAAAATTCATTAAAAAACGTATTTGAAAAACGAGATTTGTAAACAACAACAGACTTTTCTTTTTGGAATGGAATTTCTATAATATCAATCTGTAAATTTGTAAAAACAA
>JBAZGP010000057.1:0-8325 GCA_041652835.1 Lutibacter sp.
ATTTTAGTGATGTTGAAGAAACAATTATCTCTGCCCAAATTGGAGCAGGTTATGATATTCAAATGTCAAAACCAACCAGCAAAACACAATTGGTACTTTCTCCATTTGTAGCTTATCATCCTTACTTTGGACAAGATCCTCGTTCAGTAGAAACGTGGAACGTAACTACAATAAGAGCTGGTGTTGTTCTTAAAATTGGAAGCGGACATCAAATTTTGCCAGTTGAAGTTGTAGCAAAATTACCAGAAGTTACATTTATGGTAACCTCTCCCGAAAATGTTCCTGGAGAATTAATGATAAGTGAAACGTTCCCTTTGCGTAACTATATTTATTTTGATGAAGGATCTACAAGCATTTCAGATCGTTATGTATTGTTGAGTAAAGATCAGGTAAAAGACTTTAAAGAAGACCAAGTTGAAGTATTTACGCCGAAAACAGAATTGGCAGGTCGTTCAAAACGTGAAATGACGGTTTATTATAATATTTTAAACATTTTAGGTGACCGTATGGGGAAAAATCCTAACTCAACCATTACTTTGGTTGGATCTTCAGAAAATGGTTCTGCAGAAGGAAAATTAATGGCAGAATCTGTTAAAAAATATTTGGTAGATGTATTTGCAATCAATACAACAAGAATTGTAATTGAAGGAAGGGATAAACCAAAAGTTGCAGGATTAAAACCAGGCGGAACACGTGAAGTAGCACTTCTTCTTGATGGAGATCGTAGAGTTTCTGTTGAAAGTAACTCCCCTGCATTGTTAATGGAATTCCAAAGTGGTCCAGATGCGCCTTTGAAGCCAGTACAAATGGTAGGTGTGCAAGACGCACCAATCTCCAGTTATGTTACTTTTAAAGTTGACGGAGCAGATGAAGCATTTTCTTCATGGCAAATGGAGATTACAGATAAAGATGGAGTCGTACAAAATTTTGGACCTTATACTGAAAAAGAAGTTAGTATTCCTGGAAAAACTATTTTAGGTACAAACCCTGAAGGAGATTATAAAGTGAAAATGATCGGCACAAACAAAACCGGTGGAATTGTAACTAAAGAATCTACAACACACATTGTAGCTTGGACACCTTCTAAAATTGAAGAAGGGATGAGATTCAGTATTATTTATGAATTTGATGATGCAAACGCTATCTCGATGTACAACAAATATCTTTCAGAAGTTGTTGCACCTAAAATTCCTGCCAATGCAAAAGTGATTATTCACGGTCACACCGATATTATTGGTGAAACAGATTACAACCAAAAATTGTCTATGGCAAGAGCCAATGATGTGAAGACTACTTTACAAAATAGCATATCTAAATTGGGTACAACTGGTGTTAGATTTGAAGTAGACGGATTGGGTGAAAATGAAAATGCAGCGCCTTTTGGAAATAGACTTCCAGAAGAAAGAGCTTACAACCGTACCGTTATTATTGACATAGTGCCTCAAAAGTAAATTTTATAATTTGTTTTAATTGATTTTTTAAAATAAGAAATGACAGGGTTTTGCCCTGTCGTTTTTTTTATTAACTTTAGGTATGTGTGAATTATGTAATTTTTAATAAAAAATATATAACAACTACGTTTTTATTATGTTGCAAATTTACACTATAACCAATTTAACAATTTTAAACAACAACAACATGAAAAAAACAAGACTTTATTTAATGGTAATGATGTTATCATTAGGTGCTTTTACAACAGTTAACGCTTCTGAAAAAACTCCTAAAGCAACTGCTCCTACAGAAATTCCAGCAGAAGTTCAAGTGATGCTTAATCGTTTGGATGAAATAAAAGAAATGGATAAATCAGATTTAAGCCGTGCTGAAAAGAAGGAACTCCGCAAAGAAGTACGTGCAATCAATACTGAAATAAGATCATCTGGAAATGGTCTCTATCTTTCAATTGGTGCAATTATCATCATTTTATTATTAATCATTTTACTTTAATCAATTGTATATCATTAAAAATAAAATGACAAAAACCCATTAATTCTATACTTGCAATAGAATAATATTTGAATTGAAAAAGGACATGGACTAAACTAAACCATGTCCTTTTTCAATTTCCAAATTTTCTTAACTTTGCCTCACCCGAAACTGCGAAAAGGCAGTTCCGACTTCTCTAAAGGAGAGGTAAATCGGAAACCCCGAGTCAAAGCCGTTGGGGGAATTATTTAGATTAAAAATAAATTAAAAAAATGAAATACAAAATAAAAATAAACAGCATTAAAACCGTTGACGAAATAAAAGAGTACTGGACAACTGATGATTATATTCATTTATTGGAAAAGTTTAATTTTCCGGATGCGGGAAATGCCAAAATAGAAACCCTGTATGAACTATTATTAATGGCTATCACAGATTTTGAACCTAAAGAAGCAGCTGTAATTTTATTGGATTATAAATTAAGTGATCATTTAACTGAAGGTCAAATTGAACAAGTTTCAAATGATATGCTAATAGATACCGTTTCTGAAGAATATCCAGAAATTGAGCTTCAATACCCCTTGTTTAATTGCAATCAATTGCTTTATAAAGCGTTCAATGGAATATTCCCAAGCGCAAATGCTACATTAATTAATTGTTCTATAATACCTTTAGATGAAGATACAAATCCTAAAATATCCAAAGAAATTTTGCTAAAATTGTTTAGCAATGGCTTATCAGATCGAAACATCCTTAAAAGATTATTCAGCGCACAGATGGATGAAAATAAGATTTTTCCAGAAGCTGAAGGTATTATTTGGAGTATAGAGACCAAAGACAATATTAATTTTAACATCGCCACTTCCGCAAACCTGCTTAAAGATGAGGATTTTCTTTCTCTTGAATTTGAAGGTAGTTATACGGAATTGAGTAATGAGTAATAGGTAATAAATATTAGAAGTAAAATATTAGAAGTTAAATATTAGAAGTTAAATATTAGAAGTTAAATATTAGAAGTTAAATATTAGAAGTTAAATATTAGAAGTTAGAGGTTAGAAGTTAAATATTAGAAGTTAAATATTAGAAGTTAAATATTAGAAGTTAAATATTAGAAGTTAAATATTAGAAGTTAAATATTAGAAGTTAAATATTAGAAGTTAAATATTCGAAGTTAAATATTCGAAGTTAAATATTAGAAGTTAAATATTCGAAGTTAAATATTAGAAGTTAAATATTCGAAGTTAAATATTAGAAGTTAAATATTCGAAGTTAAATATTAGAAGTTAAATATTAGAAGTTAAATATTAGAAGTTAGAGGTTAGAAGTTAAATATTAGAAGTTAGAGGTTAAAAGTTAAATATTAGAAGTGAAAAGTGAGAAGTTCAGTTCATAGGCAAAAGACAATAGTCAGCACTAATCAGGGAAGTTCAACTTGAAACCCAAAACCTGAAACCTAAACTTGAAACTTTTAAACCTGAAACTTTTAAACCCCTTAATCAGCCTATTCACTACCAATTCAAGATAAGAAACCCTATAATACCTGCTATAAAAATACAACCATAACCAATCAAAACATATCTTTTCAACTGTTTGCTTCCTTTCCAAACCGCAATCCCAATTTTTACTAAAGTATTTGAAAGCGTGACCAGTAAAATTGCATTCTGGGCAATAAGAATATTTATGCTATTTCCAGCCAATTTTGATACTGAAATGGATATCGCATTAATGTCTGCAAGTGCACTTATAGCACTTGAAACATAAATTCCCTTTGTACCATAAACTTGGCTTGCATAACTAACCAACAGCAATATACCCATATAAAAGGCGCCGAAAAAGACAGTATTTTTTATATTAAGAGGATCTCCCAATGGTATGATGTTACTAATGTTCTTTTTTCCAGATTGCATTTTATAGAAGAACATCGTAATTCCAAAAGCTGTTAAGAACAAAAGCGTAAGCGGTATTAACAATTCATAAAGCATTGCTTTGTTAAAAATAAAAACCAACAAAAATACTCTAACTATCATAGTTGTGGCTGCAGCAAAAATCCCTGTTGAAAAATTACCTGAACCCGAAGGCGTTTCATTGCTTTTATTGGAAAAATTCCAAGTTACAATCGTACTGGAAACCAAACCTCCTAAAATACCTGTTAACAAAATTCCTTTATTTGCACCCAAAAATTTCATTAAAAGATATCCCACAAAATCAATACCTGAAACCAAAACAATAATCCACCCAACTTCACTTGGATTAATTACATTAAATGGCCCAAAGTATTTATTTGGTAAAAATGGTAAAATCAGCAGCGCAATAACAATAAAACGCACAAATGCAGTAAGTTCATTTTGATTAATTTGCCAAATAACAGTTCTGATTTTCATTTTAAGGGAAAGTAGAACCATTGCAATTACCATAAGTGCCAAACTGGCAATTACAAATCCAAAAAGCGTTAAGCCTCCAAGTAAAAAAGTAAAGATTAACGCAAATTCTGTCGTTCCACCAATTTCTCCAGCATTTGCGGTAACCCAATAAGAGATCGCAACCAATACAATAACACTAAAAAAAGCAGCTATAAAAATCCATGGAAAAAAAGAAACACTTAACAATGCGGCAAGAAACCCCAATAGTGCCACAAGTGTAAATGTACGAATACCGGCAAAAATCTCTTCTTTTTCTAAATTTTGAGAAAATTCACGTTCTAAACCAATTACAAGTCCTATACCTGCAGACACAAGCATTCTTATAAGAAAATCAAGATTTGTAAGTTGAAAATTTTCAATATGTATTATAAAATTTTCTTGCATAAAAGTGAATTAGATTAAACATAAATTTTTATGGTAAACCTTTAAAAAACAAATTACTATAGCTTACATATATTTTGAAAGAAAGCAAAAAAGTTCTTTTTTAAGATCACTGTAGATATCTCTTTGCATATCCATAAGCACGATTCCACTGTTTATGTTCAAAATGCAAATCGGAATTAAAAATGACTTCTTGTTCCATGCTATGTTATTTTAAATTTATTTTCTTTGGCTGTGATTCATTCTTAAACTTTTTCATTTGAAGGTTTTTATTTTAAAACCTTTTTACAACAAATGTATTTTTTCCATTTTAATACCAATTAAATTTATTACCCTTAGCGTGTTTACTGAGTGTAGCCGAAGTATCACTGAAGGATAAATGTTGTATTAAAAATTTGAATGTTTAATTGGCATAAGTGGTTTGATCCCTAGCATGAGCTTTTCTTTAGTACCCATTTTTTATGAAACAAGACTTTAATTAATTAGAATGCCCTTTAACTATTAAAGTTACTCGAAATTAATAGGTCTTAAAATGATATATCTCAACATCATAAAATTTAATCCTATTTATATTTTAAATATATCTGTTGGAGTTTCCACCAAAATTGTTTTATTTCCTATTAAAGCAATAGGCTGTTTCATTATTTCCGGATGTTTCTTAATCATTTTTATCCAATCTTCAGAAGAAAAATCATGATGCTCAAATTTTAATTCATAAGATGGATGCTCCTGATTAACAAGGTCTTTAATCTCCAAACCCAAACGAACAGCAAACTCTGTAATTTGAGTTCCAGTTAATGGTGTTTTTAAAATGTCCACTTCAAGTATTGGCAATCCTTCTGCTTTTGCAAAAGCCAACGTTTGTTTCGCCCTTAATGATTCGGCATTGCAATACAAGGTTATTTGTCTGTCCGACGTAACTATTTCTCCCATAATTTCAATTTTAAAATTAGTATTGTTTTTCTATATTTTTCTTTGTTTCTATGTGATGTTTCAACAATTGCTTTAAATTTTCCAAGTATTCCCGCAAAACATTTTTATCGATATTAACTTGAATATTTATCACTGTCTCAACATCTTTATTTTTGAAATCCAAATAAAATATTTATTGTTTAATCGGCTCAAAAATTTTAAATTGTATTATAAACAACAAGTGTAATTCCCGGTGTTTTAAAGTGACAAACAAACTATACAAATCTACATCAAAAATGTATGTTCCATTTGACCTTTTTCTAAAATAGTTCATAATAATGGCTTCATTATTAAATTAAAAATCACTGCTTTATTAAAATATTGGATGATTAAATACCATTTAATACTTCAAATTTTATAAAATTAATGTAGTAAAGCCTCCGCCAAAAAAATGATCATTATCAATTATAGCAAGTGCATAAATGATACATATCATTCTATCCTATATTTTAGGTTAATATCTTTAACTATTAATCAACTAAACAATAATCGAGATGAAAACAATTCTATGTGCCACAGATTATTCAAAGAATGCGGTAACAGCCTTAAAATACGCCTATGAAATAACTTCAAAAATAGGGGCCGAATTATTGGTAATCCACATTTATAAACTTCCCTTAATACTGGGATTGGAATTTACCATTTTTTATGATGATCTCGAAAAAACAACCTTCCAAAAAAACAATGAAAGGCTCAAAAAATTTTGCAAAAAACATTTGGGCAAAGATTTGAAAGAAATGAAGGTTGTTACTTCCGCTTTTGAAGGGATTTCAATTTCACAAGGAATAATTTCAAAAGCTTCAGAATACAATGTGTCTATGATTGTAATTGGAATGAAAAAGGAAACTGCATTGAAAGAACTTTTTATGGGAGATACCTCCATGGATCTTATTGAAAAAGCACCCTGCCCTATTTTGGCAATTCCAATAAATGCGAGTGTTGGAAAGCTTAAAACCATTGTGTATGCAACAGATTTTGAAGAAGAAGATATTGGCGCAATTGTTAAAGTAAGCCAAATTGCCAAAAAATTTAATGCTAAGATTAAAGTTGTGCATATTGCTTCAGATGAGGCTGATGGAAATTTAAAAATGGAATGGTTTGAAGAAATGGTCAGACAAGAAGTTACTTACAAAAAAATAGAATTTGAAGTATTGCATTCACAAGAAATATTCAAAATGCTTAGATTCTATTTATTCAGCAATAATGCCGATTTAGTTGCTATGCTCGAACGAAAAAAAATTGGATTTATCAGAAAATTATTTCACCACGGTTTGGTTAAAGAAATGGAATCCTTTGGTGATATTCCTTTACTAAGTTTTAATGAAGTCAATTATCAACCTTAAAAAAAACCATTTTAAAATCAATGAGTATGCAAACCTTTAATTAGGCAATTAAACAATTAAACAATTATGAATTATCAATTACACCGTTACACAATTAAACAATTAAACAATTAATTAATGTATTCTAAAGGTATTAAAGTGGGCAAATCTCATCTTAATATAAGTACTGTATTGAGGGATATCATTGCAGCAAAAAGAGTTAAATCTTAATTTTGACAAATATTATTAAGCAAAAACCATAAATTATGTCATCAGTATTAAAAGTAATTGAAGTCCTTGGAAATTCAACCATTAGTTTTGAGGATGCCGTTCAAAATGTAGTAAATGAAGCTTCTAAAACGGTAAAGAACATTAAGTCTGTATATATTAAAGATATGCAAGTGACTGTAAAAAGTAATAAAATATCACAATACCGCGTAACCACAAAAGTTACTTTCGGTATTTTAGACGAATGATATTATTTGAGTTAATTATTTATTTGGGCTAATTGGTAAGATGAAATATTTTTGATTGACGATATTAATTGGTAAATTTAGATACCTGTATTTCAAAAATATCTCATTTTATTTGATGAAAATTTAATCGCTATGTTCTAAAAATGGCAATCTCCGTTTAATGAATAATTTTAAATTAAAACGCCATGAATACTATAAAAATATTTAATGAAAATGTGGAGGCTTATGAAGCTTGGTATGAAAAATTTCATGAAGTTTATCTTTCTGAGGCTGCCGCTATAAAAGAACAATTATTAAAATTACCAGAAAATATAAGAGGCGTTGAAGTTGGATTAGGCACAGGAAGGTTTTCCGAAATTTTGGGAATAAAGGAAGGCGTTGAACCCGCAGCCAAAATGGCAACCATAGCCATACAAAGAGGAATTGAAGTGATAAGTGGAATTGCAGAAAATCTTCCAATTAAAGATTTGAATTCCGATTTTGTGCTCTTTGTAACCATTTGTCATTTAAACAATGTGAAACGGGCTTTTAAAGAAGCATTTCGTATTTTAAAACCAAAAGGCAGTCTTATTGTTGGTTTTATTGATAAAAATCAAAAAATTGGAAAATTTTATGAAGAAAACAGAATGAGAAGCACTTTTTTCAGATATGCGAATTTTTATTCGGTTGCTTACATAACTAAATTATTAATTGAAATAGGATTTAAAGATATTGAATACAACCAAACACTATTTGGAAATTTGGATGAAATAAAAGAAGTCCAGCTTCCAAAAGAAGGTTATGGAGAAGGCTCGTTTGTGGTCATAAAAGCGGTAAAAAGATGATCCTAAG
>JBAZGP010000057.1:8335-13219 GCA_041652835.1 Lutibacter sp.
CTGTTAGTCCTGCGGAAATAATAAATTTCATTACATCGGTGGAGTTGATGCTTATTGGTTTTATATTGGCTTTTGGCACAATAAACAACTCTCCAGAAAAATTATAGGAATGCGGAAAATACACCGCTACTTTGTCTTTTTCCCCTAAAAGAAGTAAGTTTTCTTCAGTAATAAAACCAATTTTTTCAAGGTCGGAGCTTAAGTTCACTTTTACCAAAACAGGTTGGTTGAACTTTTTTTCCTTTCCTACAAACGCCGAAAACAAATCGTTAAAAGCGGAATAAACAAATTTCACCAAAGGAATGCTGTCTATCACTTTATGAAACACCGACTTTAAAGGTTGTGCAATAAAAGTTCTTCCTATAAATCCTACAAAAATTAAAAATATCAGCAGTGTTAACACACCCAAGCCCGGTATTTCTATGCCAAAAAATTTGATAAGAAAATCTTGTGACAGTCCGTCCATAAACATAAAAACCGAATAAATAATATAAGTTGTTATTGTTAACGGCGCGATATATAATAATCCTTCTAATAAATAATTGACTAATCTTTTCATAATATATTAATAATTTGATAGGTGAACAATTCGGTTTAATTTGTTAAAAATATAATCTATTATTAACCACTCCTTTAATAATAAATAATACATGTTTTAGAACATTAACAGCCTTCAAAGGTAACTTGAAATTTTGAATCTTTAAAAGCAGGCTTAAAACTTCGTTGAATTTTTATCGGTAAAATTTTTATTGATTGATTTATTTATTGTTGCTCCGTTTATTTAGTAGTTTAGCATTCTTAAACAAAGGACGGTGGAAAGAACAAATGAAAATTCGATTAATTTAAACAAATACATCAGCAGCACCGGAATTTGCTCTCGCCGAGAAGCAGAAAAATGGATTGCAGAAGGCGTAGTTACCATAAACGATAAACCTACACAATTGGGAAATAGGGTATTTGAAGGTGATATTGTTAAAATTAACGGCCAACTCATAAAAACAAAACCCAAAACTTTATACATTGCTTTTAACAAACCTATAGGCATTGTTTGCACAACCGATTTAAAAGAACCTAAAAACATTATCAGCTTTATCCGTCATTCTCAACGGCTTTTTCCTGTGGGAAGGATAGATAAACCTTCACAAGGTTTAATCTTTTTAACCAACGACGGCGATATTGTAAATAAAATTTTGAGAGCTGGAAATAACCATGAAAAAGAATATATAGTTGTTGTAAAACAAAAAATTACTACTGCATTTATTCAGAAAATGAGTAGCGGACTTCCTATTTTAAATACCGTCACAAAAAAATGTGATGTAATCAAAATAAATGATTACACCTTTAAAATTATTTTAACACAAGGATTAAACCGTCAAATTAGAAGAATGTGTGATTATTTAAATTATGAAGTCACCGACTTAAAACGAACCCGCATTATGAATGTGAATTTAGATGGCATAAGAGTTGGCGAATGGCGGGAATTAACAGAAAATGAGATGCTTCACATCAATAAAATGATTGCAGCTTCCTCCAAAACAGAAGAAGCCTCAATAGATATAGATAAAAAGAAATAAAAAATTTAACTTTAAGCTTTTAACTCTTGCCTTTAAACTTTTTACTTTTAACTTTTAACTTTTAACTTTTAACTTCTAATATCTAACTTTTAATATTTAACTTCTAATATCTAACTTTTAATATTTAACTTCTAATATTTAACTTTCTAACTTTATACTTTATACCTTAAATCTAATCAGTATCTTTGCCGACTATGCAATTTAAATTAAAAACAACAGACCCGCAAAGTAAGGCCAGAGCCGGAGTAATTACCACTGATCACGGAGAAATTGAAACGCCTATTTTTATGCCCGTTGGAACCGTTGGTTCCGTAAAAGGCGTACACCAAAGCGAATTAAAAGATGAAATAAATCCTGATATTATTTTGGGAAATACCTACCATTTATATTTACGTCCGCAAACAACCATATTAGAGCAGGCTGGAGGTTTGCATAAATTTATGAATTGGGATCGGAATATTTTAACCGATAGCGGTGGTTATCAGGTGTATTCTCTTTCAGAAAGTCGAAAAATTAAGGAAGAAGGCGTAAAATTCAAAAGTCATATTGATGGTTCTTACCATACCTTTACGCCTGAAAATGTTATGGAAATCCAGCGTACTATTGGCGCTGATATCATTATGGCCTTTGATGAATGTACGCCCTACCCTTGCGATTACAATTATGCAAAACGCTCTATGCATATGACGCATCGTTGGCTAAATCGCTGTGTTACACATTTAGAAAAAACACCAACTAAGTACGGCTACAGTCAGGCATTTTTTCCTATTGTTCAAGGAAGTACCTATAAAGATTTAAGAAAACAATCGGCTGAATTTATTTCTTCTGTTGGTGCTGAAGGAAATGCAATTGGCGGACTTTCAGTTGGGGAACCTGCTGAAGAGATGTATGAAATAACTGAAATTGTAACTGCAATTTTGCCCGAAGACAAACCGCGCTATTTAATGGGCGTAGGAACACCAATCAATATTCTTGAAAATATTGCTTTGGGAATAGATATGTTTGATTGTGTAATGCCAACAAGAAATGCGCGTAACGGCATGTTATTTACAGCCAACGGAACCATAAATATTAAAAATAAAAAATGGGAAAATGATTTTTCTCCCATTGATGCCATGGACATTACTTTTGTGGACAAAATGTATTCAAAAGCCTATCTCCGCCATTTATTTATTTCAAAAGAATTGCTTGGAAAACAAATAGCTTCCATTCATAATTTAGGATTTTATTTATGGTTGGTTCGTGAAGCAAGAAAGCATATATTAGCCGGAGATTTTACGCCTTGGAAAAATGCTATGGTAAAACAATTGGACAACAGATTGTAGACAGAAGTAAGAAGACCGAAGGCCGAAGACGGAAGCTAAAAGTTAGGTTACTTAATGAAATCGAAATTAAACAATTACATGATTAAACAAATAAACGATTAAACAATTAACTTGAGAATACTCGACAGATACATATTAAAAAAATATTTAAGCTCATTTTTGTTGGTATTAACTTTGTTAATACCTATTGCCATCGCTATTGACGTTTCTGAAAAAGTGGATAAATTTTTACGATATCCAGAATTAACGTTAGGCTTAATTCTTAAAGACTATTACTTAAATTTTGTAATTATTTACGGCAACACATTTATGCCTTTGGCATTATTTATTGCTGTTATTTTTTTTACCTCAAAACTTGCTGGAAATACTGAAATTATTGCTATTCACTCCGCTAAAATATCTTTTACAAGGTTTTTAAAACCCTATTTTATAGGTGCTACTATTGTTACTTTAGTCGCTTTGCTTATGAATCACTTTGTGGTGCCAAACAGCAATAAAACATACGAAGAATTTAGCAGAACTTATTTGAAAAAAAAACAATTAAATGAAAAATATTTAACCAACATTAATTTACAATTGGGGCCTAATGATTATGTTTTTTTAAAAAGCTACTCGATTGACACAAAAGTTGGTTATAATTTTTCTTATGAAAAGTTCGATGGCACAAAATTAAAATACAAATTATTTGCCGATAATATCCGTTGGCAGGAGGCTGACAGTACTTTTGTACTGATCAATTACAGAAAAAGATTCCTATTAAACAACAAGGATATCATTCAATCTGGCTCAAAATTAGATACTACTTTTAGTTTTACCGCCCAAGATTTAATTTATGTTGATTATATGGCTAAAGAAATGAATTCCATAAAATTAAATAATTATATAAATACTTCAAGACATAGAGGTGTCAGCAATTTAAATGTTTATTTGGTTGAACTTCATAAAAGAACCAGTTTACCAATTTCCTCTTATATATTAACATTTTTAGCAGTTTCATTGGCCTCAAAAAAACGTAGAGGCGGAATGGGCATAAATTTAGCGATTGGTATTTCCCTTATGTTTGTTTATGTGTTTTTATTAAAAATTGCTGAAGTTTTAGGTGCCGGAGCCGATAAAAATTCATTTTTTGTAGTATGGATGCCAAATATTGCATTTGGTGCTCTATCTGTGTATTTATACCTTCGAAATGCAAAAAATTGAGCTTAAAAACTATCTTCATCTCCATTTTTTAGTATTTATTTGGGGGTTTACAGCAATTTTAGGAGCCTTAATAAGTATTGATGCCATTCCTTTAGTTTGGTACCGAATGCTCTTCGCCGTAATTTTTGTATTTATCTATTTTGTAATTAAGAAAAAATCCTTAAAAATAGACCCAAGAGCATTGCTAAAATTTTTGATTACTGGCACTATCATCGCTGTTCATTGGTTCTTTTTTTTCTTGGCAATTAAAGTCGCAAATGTTTCTATAGCGCTTATTGCGCTTAGTACTGGCGCATTATTCACCTCTTTTGTTGAGCCACTATTTTTCAGAAGAAGAATTAATTTCTTAGAATTATTATTTGGTTTGATTGTAATTTCGGGCTTATATTTAATTTTAGATGTTGAAGGAAATTACACTTTAGGATTTATTTATGCCTTAATTGCATCATTCTTGTCAGTCCTATTTACCGTACTTAATGGTTTATATGTGAGAAAATACACTGCAGAAGTAATTTCCTTTTATCAATTGCTGTTTGGGGTTGGATTTATAACGATTTATATTTTTGCAACAACAGGATTTTCTTTGGAAAAATTTTCACTAAATTCCTCCGATTTCATCTATTTATTGATTTTAAGTAGCATTTGTACTGCTTATGCATTTATTGTTTCGGTAAAAATAATGAAGCACTTAACGCCTTACACCATCATACTTACTTTGAATTTAGAGCCTGTTTATGGGATTATTTTAGCAGTAATTATATTTGGGGAAAAAGAAAAAATGAGCG
>JBAZGP010000058.1:0-4215 GCA_041652835.1 Lutibacter sp.
TTCAACTTGAATACTCAAGCCTTTCAATGCAGCTCCTAATTCTTGTTCGGCAGCAATTTTTTCATTAATTCCTGTGGCAGAAATGGCTTTTTGTCGGGCGTTGGTTACGGATTCCAATGTTCCACGCTCGTGTTGCATATAACCTTTTACGGCACCAAGCAATTGAGGTATTAAATCATGGCGTTGTTTTAGTTGCACATCAATATCAGCAAAAGCGTTTTCTCTGTTGTTTCTAAAACTTACTAAACCATTGTAAATTGCAACTAACCAAATGATTAGCACAGCAATAATTCCTAATACGATAAATATTCCCATAATATTAATTTTTTGTTTGGTTATTAATGGTCAAATATAAGTTTTTAAATTTATTTGATAGAAGTCTATCTTTTAATTTTTAAAATATTGGTTATTAGCAAGTTATCGAGTTTAAAAATATTTTACCTAATAAGTTAAATCACTGTTTTTGAATTGATTGCAGTAAGGAGTCAATCAAATTAAGAGAATGCAAAAGTTTAGTTAAAAATTAATAACGATTTCCTAATCATCATCTTCATCATTTTCTGAATGAATCTGGATCAAACTGGCATCACTTCTTATTTCTGAATGTCTTATTTCACCTCCGCTTGTTCCTACATATTTGGCGAGAACTCCAGAAATCAACGAAAGAACCATCACTAAAATAAAACCAAATTTGGCGAATTTCAATTTCCTGACTTCCAAAAACAAGGTTATTAATGAAATAGCACCCAAAATTAAAATTACTGTGAAAAATAATTCTGCAGATTCTTCGTGATTGTTAATCAATGTTTCACTAATCCCGGGAATTTCCTCCACAATTTCTTCAGCGCCTTCACCTGAATAAAAAGCTGCAAATGAAACTAAAGCACTAAATATAAAAATACCTAAAGCAGTAATTTTTACTCCTGAATTTTTCAATATAAAACCTGTAATCAATACCCCCAAACCAATCAAAACACCTACAAGAGGAAAGTGATTGACCACCAAATGAAAATGTGCTCCATTCATATTATTGCTTTTTTATGTTTTGTGTTTCAGGTTTCAGGTTTCAGGTTTCTGGTTTCAGGTTTCAGGTTTTAACTTTAGGTTTCTGGTTTGTGTTTAGTATTGAACTTCCCTGATTGGTGTTGACCGGTTTTAACTAAATTTCAACGCTCTGTTTTTTCATCATTTTTGCAAAAAAGGCAAAAATGTCGCCAAAACCATACTAATTTTTATTTTCTATCCGGTGTTTAAACATCAGCTACAAACATTTTACCCCTCTGGGGTATTTCTTATATAATAAACTGATATTACATTAAAATTTCCTTTGCTCAAAATGAACTTCAAACTTCTGAACTTCCGACTTCCGACTTCTGACTTCTGACTTCTAACCCATTACTGCCACTCCAATAACATGCCCAATGCCAAAAGTTATTGCAGCCGCTGCCAAACCAAACAATACTTGGCGAAATCCCGATTTTAAAAATGATTTTCCTGTAATTAGGGTAATTGCTGCTCCAATTCCAAATAAACCGAAGGTGCTTGCTATTGCGCTTAAAAAAACCGCATGAATTCCATTTGCGAAAAAGAATGGAAATACAGGGATAATTGCCCCAATTATAAAAAGAAAAAAGGAAGCAAAAGCCGCTTCCCAAGCAGAACCGCCCAACTCATCGGGATTAATTCCCAATTCTTCAGTAACCAGAACGTGTTTTGTCATTTCCTGGTCTTTCCATAAAAGACCAACAGCCTTTTTGGCTTCTTCTTCCGTAAATCCTTTAGCACGATATAAAAGAATTAATTCTTGCTTTTCTTCTTCAGGATTATTTTCTATCTCTTCAAATTCCAACTCTATTTGACGTTCATATAGCTCTTGTGAACTGCGAACAGAAATCCATTCTCCCAAAGCCATAGAAATAGCGCCAGCAAGCAATCCTGCCAGCCCAGCAATTAAAACACTATTGCCTTCAAGAGTAGCTCCTGCAACACCCATCACCAAACTTAGATTTGAAACCAAACCATCGTTAGCACCTAAAACTGCAGCTCTTAGCGCATTTCCACCAACTGTTCTGTGTCTTCCTTCTATTTTTGCAATACCTCCGCCAGTAAATGATTCCATTGATTTAAGAATCTTAAAATGCCTTGCCTCACTTCCAACTATAGGCTCATTATTTTTTTGCTTTTTTTTCAAAGCGGCCAAAGACATGCTTTTTTCAGTATTGGTAAGTGTGCTTAAAATAATGTTAGTGCCAAATCGCTTGCCTAAATTGGCAATAATTCTTGCCCTTAGCGTTGGGCCACCAAGTTTATAGTTTGGATTATACGCTACTATTTTTTCAAAAAATTTACCAACATGTCGATTTTCTATGGCAGCCATTTCTCCATAAAAAAATTTCAAATCTTCATCTTCTGAAAGTTTTACCATTTGATGATAAAGAAATGCGGTATCTATTTCTGTTTTTATTGCTTTTTCAAGGTTCATATCTTATGCTTCTGAAATTAAATTAAATGTATCAAAATCATTCTAAATGTAAAGCAAAATGATGTTGTTTGGCAATAAATATTAAATATTTTTTTTATGATGAACAAATGTAATATCAATAAATAAGGAACTGCTTTACCTTTTCTTAAAATCTGCTTAAAATAAAATGGTAACGGTTGTTCCAACGCCAAATTCACTTTCCAGTGACAGCTTAGCACCAATGGCATTCGCCGCTTTTTTAGCAATGGAAAGTCCGAGTCCGAGTCCGGAAATTTCTTTGTGATTTAAAGCAGCAGACCTAAAAAACGGATTGAACAAATAGTGAATATCCTCTTTTTTAATTCCAATTCCTTCATCTTGTATTTTGCAAATAAACCCTGTTTCAAAATCTGTGATTGTAATGTGCAGACTTGAATTTTCCTTTGAATATTTTATGGCATTACTCAGTATATTATCCAAAATGATATTGGCATAATACTTTGGGATTAATGCTTCCTTTTCGGTTTCCAAATTCAGGTCAAGCGTTAGTCTCTTTTCTGAAATTTGATGTTTATATCTCGATAAAATTTCATCAACAAGTATTGGCAAAGAAGCAGTTAATGAAGTATCGGTAACGAAATTATTTGTTTTGTAATTTGCATCCAGTCTTGCCAACAACAGCAATTGCTCAATAATTATTGTCATACGGTCAATTTCTGAAAGACTGTACTTTATTTTCTCTTCATATTCAAATTGTTTTCGGGGTTTTCTGACTAAAACTTCTAAGGTTCCACGTAGCGAAGATAATGGCGTGCGCAGTTCATGTGAAGCATCAGAAGTAAATTGACGCTCTTTTTCTATGGCATTTTCTATGCGCTGCAACAATTCATTTATGCCGGAAGACAAATCGAATAATTCATCTTTATTTTCAGGCAAACTCACCCTTTCATTAAGGTTGTTTTTTGTAATTCGGTTTGTTGTTTTTATAATATCTATGATGGGAATAATACTTCTTCCAGCCAAATATCTTGAAATAAAATAGAGTCCGGCCAAAAGTAGCAAATAGGAAATTATAAGCACATTTCTTAATTTTAAGAGTACCATTTTCGATGATTCCAACGACATTGCAGCAACCACATAACCCTTAATTTTACCATTTTCCTCAATAGGAATTTGAATTTGGCGGATGGGTTTTTTATTCAAGATTTCATTAAAATTCCCACCAAACTGTTCTTGTTTTCTGAACGGAAGTTCATTATTTTTAAGGTTGGGCGATTTGTCCATCAGGTTTCCATTTTTATCAAATATTTGGATAAAAACAGGATTTACCTGAATTTCACTGTGCTCGGCTTCTGCCCATTCCATTTTGTAAATAAACTGAATGCTGTCGCCAAATATTCTGATTTCATCGGTATGTTTTCCAGCTTCATAAGACAAATCACTATCCAAATTTCGGTAAACCGTTTCTTGAACCACAAAAAAGACAACGCTAAAAACAACTACCATTATTACGGCGGTGGCAATCATATAATGTAAAGCAATTCTATTTCTGAAACTCAATTTCATAAACTAAAATATGGATTTTAATGGGTAAACTGAAATTTGATTTTATTTGTTTTTACTGAAAGATGGATATTGCAACTTCTTTTATAATTCTTTTGCCATATAGCCTATACCTCTCAAAGTTTGGATATAATTCTCTTCGTCCGTTAGTTTTAGTTTTTTTCTCAAAGCATTAATATACACATCAATAA
>JBAZGP010000058.1:4225-13124 GCA_041652835.1 Lutibacter sp.
AACACCGGTATTGTATTCAAAATGAATGTCCCAAACACACTCAATAATTCGGGTTCTTCTGCAAACTGTTCCTTTATTCCGCATTAAAAACTCCAGTAAAGCAAACTCTTTTTGGGTAAGACTAATTTCTTCACCCTGCTTTAAAACCTGATGATTGCTTGTGTTTAAGGTGATATTTCCCAAAGTGAATAAAGAGTGTTCCCCTGTTTTTGGCCTTAATTGAACCTTAATTCTTTCTAAAAGTTCTTCAAAATGAAAGGGTTTTTTAATATAATCATTGGCACCCATTTGCAATCCAAAAATGGTTTCATCAACGGTATCTTTGGCAGTCAAAAAAATTATCGGAGTTTCCATAAATTCTTTTCTGAACCGGCGACAAATTTCTATGCCGCTTATGCCGGGAACCATCCAATCTAAAAGCAATAAATCATAATCTCCCGAAAGTGCCATTTGAAGACCTTTGTTTCCTTCTTGGGCAATATCAACAGCATAAGATTCTTCTTCCAAACCTTGTTTAAGGAAATTAAATATTCCAGGTTCGTCTTCAACTATTAAAATTCTCATACGCCTAAATTAATATTAAAATTCAAAATAATGTTTTCCCTTTCTTAAAAGTTGCTTAAAATAATGGCCTATTTAAGTTCCAATTCAAAAACGGTTATAATTCTACCTATAAAAACTGATTTTTATCATATTATTTAAAGTACTTAACTTCCTCTAATTGAGGAAAATCATTTTATAACTAACAATTTGATTTTATATTTGGATTAGAAATTATGTTTAACTTAAAACCATTTATTATGACATTAGTGAAATTTAGAAAAAGACCATGGGAAAATCTGTTTAACTCAGATTTATTGGATTTTGATGCCGATAATTTATTTAATGATAGATTATGGCTAAAAAAAATGAACGAACCAGCTTTAAACATTAAAGAGAAGAAAAACGAATTTGAAATTGAATTATCCGCTCCCGGATTTAACAAAAAGGATTTTGAAATTAGCATTGCTGATGGGTGCCTAAATATTATGGCAAAAAGAGAAGAAAAAAAAGAAGAAAAAGATGAAAACTATACCCGAAAAGAGTTTAGCTACAATTCTTTTGAAAAATCTTTACAACTTCCCGACAGTATTGTTGATGAAAAAATTAGAGTCAAGTACGAAAATGGGATTTTAAAATTCAATGTTGCTAAAAAAGTAGAAGATGTAAAACAAAAACCAAAAATGATAGAAATCTCTTAAAAGAAATTTATCAAGCTTTATTTGAGACTTTATTTCCCCACAGATAAAGCCCAAAATATAAAAAATTAATTAAATTTGTAAAAAACAATATTATGAAAACAGGTAATATATTATTAGGCGTATTGGCTGGGATAGCTGTTGGTGCCACTGTAGGAATTTTATTTGCACCAGATAAAGGTTCCAAAACACGAAAGAAAATTGCTAAAAAAGGCGAAAAGCTTGTTGATGAGTTGGAAGATAAATATGATGACTTTATGGATAACGTCAACGAAAAATTTGAAAACCTTAAAGAAAAAGCCGCTGACATCACTGAAAAAGCAAAACGCAAAGCTGAAGAATTAACTGATAAAGCCAGGCATGAAGCTACAAAAGTGACTGAAAAAGCAAAACAAGAGGCTGAAAAAATTGCCAAAAAAGCTAAATATGGAGAAGAAGTTGAAGCTTAGATCAAGTTCCATAAGTTTAAAATAAGCTAAGAAAAGACATTTTGAGAATTAGGAAAAATAGGAGTTATATTTTTCCTAATTCTTATATTTAATTCTCTAATTACAAATGGCATTCTAAAATTTATAAATAAAAACATGGAAACTCCCAAAAGTATAATTGAATTGTTATTTGAGAAAGTCGAAGAATACGGGATAACAACTTATGAGCTTACAAAGCTCAAATTATTGAAAACAATTGCACTTATGGTACCTTCATTGTTATCAAGATTAATTGTTGTTTTTATAATTTCCTCATTTATTTTCATTTTGAGTATTGGAATTGCATTGTTTTTGGGTGATTTGTTAGGTGAGTTATATTATGGTTTTTTTATAATTGCTGCATTTTACCTTGTTGTTGGAATTGTGTTGCATTTCTATCTTCATAAATGGATTAAAAAACCAGTTGCCAACTCAATTATAAAACAAATACTTCAATAATTATATTATGGGAAAAATACAATCAATATCCGATCTTGATGATGCCATAAAACTATTGGAGTTTAAAAAAGCTGAAGAAGAGCAATTACTAAAAGAAATATCTTTAATGGCCTATGAGAGCGTGAAGCCAATAAATATGATTAAAAATATTTTTAAAGAATCAGTAGCGTCTCAAAATATAAAAGAAAACATCGTAAATGCATCTGTTGGTTTAGGCATTGGCTATCTCTCAAAAATATTATTTCAGAGTGTTGTAAAAGTTCCGCTCAAGAAGCTTTTTGGCAGTGCATTAATGCTTAGTATCGAAAACATAGTGGCAAAAAATCCTGAAATTGTATCCTCATTATCCACTTTATTTTTGAATATCTTCAGCAAAAAATCCGATAAAGATGATTCAAAAGAAACATCTCATGATGAAGGTGTTCATAGAGATGTTGATCAAGAACCAATAGATTTAGAAACCATTTATTAAATTTATCAGCAAAAATAATTTATGCCAATTAAACATTTAATGGATATAATTGCTGTTTTGTTTTATAATTCAACCAGTTTCTATAATTGAAGCGTTATTTTCTTAACTTTAATTGTTTGACTGACTCTTGTTGTTTGATTGATTTTTCCAATTATTTTTCTGCCATACAGTTTAGGTGCCGTAACACGATTACTTTCCATCACCAAACGTGCCATAAGATAACAAACAGAGGATTCTGCACCTTGGTTAAGATTTACAATTTCCCGCTCTAATCCGTCATAACAACCTCCCGTTACTGGATTGTACATGATTTGCTTTAAATGATTTCTTCCTAAAAACCAGCTAAACACCACATCCATCATATATTCATAAGTTGGGATTCCCAGTGCTTTATTAAAAATATTCAAAGTTTGAAAAGTAGTTGCCACATCAATTGGTTGTTCTCCATATTGTTGAGGTTCTGTGTTTTTTTGATACCATCCGTTATTTGAAATTACCCTTAATTCTCCGTCAACAAACATTTTCGATAATAAGAAATCAAAAGAATCCGTGGCAACTTTTCTGTAAGCCAACTCTCCCGTTATGATATGGGCATAAAGCATGGCTTCCGGCAAAATACTGTTGGCATAGGTTAAAGAATCCTCAAACCAATCCCATTCCTTGGTAGCATTTGAGTAATATAACGAACGCAGATTTTTTGCTAATTTTTCAATTAGGACAGCCGCCCAATTGTCATGCGTTTCGGAGTAGCATAAATACAAGCCTTTAGTGGCGAATGCCATGGATCTTGGAGATTGAATATTTTTCATCCATGATATGCATTTTAACAAACTATCATTTGCACTGGCAACTATTGCATCGGGTAAAAATTTCTTCAAAGAAATCACAGTTCCCAAAGCCCAAATTGCTCTCGTATTGGAATCTTCGATATACAAATAATTATTTTTAAGATGCTCATTGCCATTTTTATCTACATAATTTATAAAAGTTCCATTGGGTTTCTGACAACTTTCTATAAAATTCAAGTAGGTATTTATATAGTTTAAATCTTCTTTTTCCCCAAATAATTTATAGTGTAAACACATAGCAATCAACGCCCTTGCATTGTCATCCAAAGTATATCCAGAAGCAATATCGGGAATGTTTATTTTACTGAATTGAATAATACCTAATTTTGTTGTCATTCTTTTAATATGATCCAATTTAATTGGAGGATAATTAAAGTCAATTTTCAAAAATTGGTCAGCAGATTTACTGTAGCTGCTGATGTGTTTTATGGCGATGTTTTCCCATGCCGATTCTCTTGTTTTTTGAAAAGCATGAAATGCCATAGATTCACGCAAGTCACCGTTTGAAAGTAATTGCTTGGTCGCTTTGGCAAGCTGTTCTGAGTTTCCTATCTCAACAAGTATTCCAGTATCTGGAGTGAGCACTTCTCTGGTATGTGGTATTGAGGTTGCAATAATAGGACACGCACAACTCATTGCATAAGAAAAAGTGCCGCTTACCGCCTGATTTGGGTCTTTGGAGGTAAATAAGTAAATATCCGTGATTTTTAAATAATCCAACAATTCATGAATTTCCAAATAGCGGTCAATAAAAAGCACATGGTTTTCTAAACTCAATTCTTTCACTAAAGTTTCTAAATAGTTACGATATTTGTCTATATTATTTTTAATATTATGAGGATGTGTTTTTCCAATTACTAAGTATAAAACGTTAGGGGTATGTTCAATTATTTCAGGTAAAGCTTTTAAGGCAGTCTCAATACTTTTTCCTTCACCTAAAAGTCCGAAAGTTGAGAGTATTGTCCTATTCTCGAAATTATATTTCCCTTTCAAATCGTCTGGATGGCTGTAACTTGTAAGGTGCGTTCCGTGAGGCATATATTCAATAATTTCTTCACTGATTCCATAATCTTCCACCAAAATTTTTCGAGATTGTTTGGTCATCACAATAACCGAAAAGGCATAGGAAATCAATATCTTCACAAAAGATTTCAATTCATTGTTGGGTTTTGGTATTACGCTATGAAAAGTAAACGTTACAGGTTTTTCAACTTCTTCCAAAAATCCCAATAAATAACTTCCATATTCACCGCCATACAAGCCAAATTCATGCTGAATGTGCACCAATTTAACTGAATTATCTTTATTAATTTTTTGGGCTACACGTTTATAATCTTCCTTCACATTAGGATTTAACGTGCAGAAAACATTAGGAAAATTCTTCGGATTCTCCGCTAAATCACAAATTACACAATCTACAGCTTCTCCAAAAACATTATGAATTGCGGTAGTAAGATCCTGAGTAAAAGTAGCAATTCCACACTGCGTTGGTGGAAATGTGGACATAAATACTATTTTAGATTTTATTGGTGGATTTTGCATTTTTTTTAGATTTTTTAAGCTCTTTTAAAAGAGAATTCATATTAACAGAAGCTACTACACCTGTGCTATCTGCTGTACCATAGTATATATAAAAGTCTTTACCAAAATTGTCGTTCCGGTAGGAAAAACAACATTGTTTACATAGCCATCTTTTTCCCAAATCTCTGTTGGCGAAAACAAAGGTTGTTTAAGCCAAATTTTTAAAACCCCTAACTTTTCAAAATCGTTTTTGGTTTTTTCTAAAATAATTCCGTGTCTTTCTATAGCCAACATAAAATTCCTATTTCATATATAAATTTGGAACATCTAAACCTTTACGGCAATGGAATAATCAATTAAATTTTGTTTTTTGCTGATTTCTGCCAACTGTTCCTATCCTAAATAGCTAATTAATTTTTATGAAGTAAAAGTAAGGCTCTTCATAGCTTGAAATATTACACAACTTTTTAAATAAGTTACATAATTCATACTACTTTAAATTATTTAGAAGATACTGTTGAATTATAAATTTTTATTTCTTACTCTTTTTTAAGCTCTTTAAGAAGTGAATCTAAATTGACAGAAGCAACGGCTACCCTACTATCTGCCGCACCATAATAGATATAAAGTTCATTATTAAAAATTGCTGTTCCGGTAGGGAAAACAACATTATTTACATAGCCATCTTTTTCCCAAATCTCTGTTGGCGAAAACAAAGGTTGTTTAAGTCTGGCGATTAACTTCATCGGATTTTTGAGGTCAAATAAAGCTGCACACGCATAATATATATATCCTTCCGGAGTATGGCTGGCTGAATGATAAATAAGCAACCAACCCCAATCTGTTTCAATGGGCGGGCATCCGGCACCAATGTGGCTAGTTTGATGTTCACCTTTTGGTGACAATAAAATATGTTTTTGCAAATCACAAATATATTCTTCCCAGAATTCAGTTGTTAATTCTTTAGGATCATTAAAATACATGATTTGAATTGAAGGAAACAATCTGTGTAAAACGGCAAATTTTCCATTAATTTTCTTAGGAAAAAACACGACATCTTTATCCCAAACGTATATTTTACCCTTTAATAAACTGCCAATATTATAATATTGAAAAAGCTTGTAGAAATCTATATGTGAACCGCTAATTTTTTTAGTGTTTTGTTTGATATACGTTGCATATTCATCAAATGTTAATTTTGGGGTAATAACACCTTGTCTTTCAAATTTTTTCAAATCTTTTGAAGTTGCATAAGCACCAAAAACATTAATACCATCAAAAGCAACATAGGGCATGTAAAAAGTATCGTCAATTTTAGTAATACGGGGATCTTCAGTACCATGAAATTCATAACTCTCTTTTGGAAAAAAAATCGGTTCTTTGGAACGTTCAATTACTTTTGTAGGCCCATCCAATTTACAATAACCAATACTGGAAAAATTACCTTCTCTAACTGCCCTATAAAACATATGCACCGTATTTCCTTCTTGATAAATTGCTGGATTTAGAACTCCTAAATTTTCAAAAACATTTTCAGTCTTTTCTAAAACAACTCCGTGCTTTGTAACAGTTAACATCCTTTTTAAAAATATTTCTTAGTTTGCTACAAAATTGAAACTTATAAATGAAGTCAAAAATGAGGATTATCAATTCTATTGCCTTATGATACTGATATTTATCAATATTATGCAAAATAACGTAAAAAAAAATGTCAAAATATAAAATCTTCTGGATCATTTAAAAATATGATTACTATTACTTCCTATTGTGTTATACCAATTAAACATTCAATTGGTATAACACACTTTTAAGAACTTTCATAAAAAAAATAGCAGACTGTTTTTTTGGTATTTATGGAAATTTAATTTCATAAATAATTTAAGACGACGATTAAATTAATACCTTGCATAATAAATTAATAAATTCGATACTCCGTATCTTAACCATGAAAAATTTACCTACACTTTTATTTTTATCTGTAATTTTACTCACAAGTTGCAGTAGTACAACGGGAATTGTTAAAGGAACCGTATGTTATCCTTCTGAATATATACCGGCAATGAACGTTTATCTGAAAAATAAGGAAAGCGGCAAAATATATTCTTTGGACATCCAAGAAAATCAGAAGCCATTTAAATTTAAAAAAATACCCGAAGGAAATTATATCGCGTTTGCCTATACGGTTCAGGAAGTTTCAAGCGACGTGAACAACAAATCAACAATTACAAACGGTGGTTATACCAAAGCTGTTCCTTGTGGGCTGACTGTTGATTGCAAAGACCATTCTTTGCTTGTTTTTAAAGTTGAAAACGGCAAAACCACTAAAAATATTGAAATTTGTGATTGGCTTGGTGCAATGATGAAAGATGAAAGGAAATAAGCCCCCTAACCCCCAAAGGGGGAATTAAAAAGGTGAAAGTTGAAAGCTCAAAGTTTAAAGTTTAAAGTTTAAAGGTGAAAGGTGAAAGTCGAATACCAAAATACATACAATCCAATATACATACAATCCAATATACCAAAAATCTAAAATACTAATATTCCAAAATACCAAAAAACGATTACACGATTAAACAATTAAACAGTTCACAGTTCACAGTTCACAAATAAACAAAATCCAATATACCAAAACACTAAAACACCAGCAATCCAAAAAGGTTTAAACGCAAGGAGCGCAAAGTTTTACGCAAGGACGCTAAGTAATAAGTCCCCTACAGAGCGTAAATGAAATGTTTGGTACACATTATAGCACAACATCGTGTTAGCTATGGGCGAAATGGAGCGCAAATACCAGAAGACGTGTTAGGAAATGATGCAATCTTTTGGATTGAAAAAGTTAGGGAGAAAGGTGAAAGTTTAAAGTTGAAAGCTCAAAGGTGAAAGCTCAAAGGTGAAAGCTCAAAGGTGAAAGCTTAAAGTTGAAGGCTCAAAGTTGAAGGCTCAAAGACGCCTACCAAAGTACTAAAACACCAGCAACCAAATAACCGTTTAACCGTTTAACCATTTAACCAACAATCCAAAATAATGTGTGAATTATACAACTCTTAGCCAAAGTTGTGTAACACAATTCCATTTTAAAGTGCTCAACTTTGCAACATCTCTTTGTTATAAGGGAAACCAATTTAAATTAGAACAATATGAAAGTCTTAAAATATACAATAATCGGAATTTCTTTGCTTTTCGCTGGCGGAATGCAGGCACAAATTTCGGTAAATTTAAACGTAGGTACACCACCACTTTGGGGTCCAGCAGGTTATTCAGACGTGAGGTATTACTATTTGCCTGATGTTGAAGCCTATTACGATGTGCAATCTTCCAATTATATTTATTATTCAGGAAATCGTTGGGTTCACAGAACTTATCTTCCAAGACAATATAGAAATTATGATTTGTACAATGGCTATAAAGTAGTGATGACAGATTATCGTGGCAATGCTCCTTATACTTATTATAAACAGCATAAAGTTAAATATGCAAAAGGATATCGTGGCGACTACCAAAGAACCAATGGCCACAGACCGGATAATCACTACTATAAATCAGATAGAGACCATTATAAATCAGATAGAGACCACAAATCTCATGACGATCACAAATCAAAAGAAAAACATAACAGCCATGGAAATAAAAAACATTAGCTGGCTCAATGTGTAAAAATAGGACTCTTAAAACCCCAAAAGATTCCTATAAATTAAGAGATTATCTTAGTACAATACACATTAGTGATGGAAAATACCTCGTAATAAATAAAGTTTTTCCATAAAATAGAATAAAAGGCATAAAACCACAGCATTGATTGCAATTTTGGTAGATTTTTGATTAATTAAAAAAGAAAGAGATGAAGGCGTTTGTTAAAATGAAAATCCCTAGATAACAAACGCCAACGTCTCTAATTTA
>JBAZGP010000059.1:0-12932 GCA_041652835.1 Lutibacter sp.
ATTACGATAAAAATAATAGCAGTACGCTTAAAATGCTTCCTATTGCTGTTGATAAATCTGTTATTTCAAACTTTTATTATGTTTTTCCTGAAGGAATTTCTTTGGAACCTGGGATTAACTATGAATTGTATTTTGAAGTGTTCGACAATGATGGTGTGAATGGAAGTAAAAAAAACAAGAGTCGCATCTTTTCGTATTATATGAGGACTGAAAAGGAGGTTATGGCAGCATCTTTAAAATCACAAAAGGAAACTATTGGAGCGCTTTCTGAACTGGTTGAAAAATCTAAAAAATCAAATGAGGCTGTAGAGAATTTTAAAAAGGAAATTCAAAATAATGCTAAGTTGGATTGGAATGATACCAAAAAATTGGAAGAGATGATAAAACGGCAAGCTCAATATCAGGAAATGATTCAAAAACAAACCAATGAGCTTGAAAGAAACTTGAAAGAACAACCAACACAAAATAATAAAAAGGAGTCTAAAGAGGAATTGCTAAAACGCATTGAGGAAACCAAAAAGTTGGCTGAGCAGGAAAAAATGATTGAGGAATTGAATGCGCTTTCAAAAAAATTGAACAAAGATGATTTGATGGAGAAGATGAAGGATATGGCTAAAAATAATGCGCGTAATGAAAAAAGTTTGGAACGTATTTTAGAACTTACCAAACGGTTTTATGTTGAACAAATGGCGGAGAAAATCCGTGAGAATTTGGAAGATTTATCAAAAAAAGAAGAAAAACTTTCTAATGAAGATGGCGAAAATAATACTGAAGAAAAGCAACAGGAAATTAATAAGGAATTTGACGCCATTCAAAAAGAGGCCAATGATTTACAAAAGCAAAATAACGATTTAAAACGACCGATGAAACTTCCCGATAATAAAGAGGAAATGAAAGATATAGCTAATGATTTAAACAAAGCTTTGAATCAGCTTAAGGAGAACGAATCGGGGAAGGCAAAACCAAATCAGAAAGCTGCTGCTAAAAAAATGCAGCAATTAAGTAAAGGAATGGAAGAGGCCATGGATACTATGGAAGGGGAATCTATTGATGAAAATATTGATGACCTTCGAAAAATTGTTGATAATTTGATTGTTTTTTCTTTTGAACAAGAAGATTTACTTGACCGGTTTTACGAGTCTGGCGAAAGTCAATTTGACTATTCAAACAACTTAAAACATCAGTTTGTGTTAAAGGAATATTTTAATCATATCGACGATAGTTTGTATGTATTGGCTTTGCGTGTTGTTCAAATGACCACCATGATTCAAAAAGAAGTTTCTGACACGCATTATTATTTGGATGAAGCTTTGTCGAATTTTGCTGATGACAAGGCAGATATCGGAATTTCAAATCAGCAATTTGTAATTACGGCTGCAAATAATTTGGCCAATGCGCTTAGTAATTTGCTTGAAAGTTTAATGAATGCTTCACCAAGTTTTGGTAAGGGAAAGGGAAAATCTCAATCGTTTGGGTTGCCTGATATTATTAAAAAGCAGGGAGAACTCAATGAAAAAATAAAAGAAGGCGTTGGAAAGGGTAAAAAGAATTCCGAAAATAATGAAGAAGGAAACGGGGAATTGTATGAAATTTATAAACAGCAGGAGCTGCTCAAAAATATGTTAAAAGATTTTCAGGGAGAAGATGCTAACAAGTCTGGTGATGCCGTGAAGAAAATGGAAGCATTGGAAAAGGAACTGTTGGAACAGGGTTTTACAAAAGAAGTTGCCAACAAAATGCTACAATTGAATTATGAATTGCTAAAATTGCAAAAGGCAATGCTTGAACAAGGGGAAGATAATGTGCGAAAATCTAATATTCCAAAGGATAGTTTTGAAAAACAAAACATAGAGGCCATCAAATTAGAAAATCCATATTTTAATTACAATGAAATATTAAACAGACAATCGCTACCTTTGCGCACTATTTACAAAAGAAAAGTGCAGGAGTTTTTTAAAACAGCACAATAAATTGAAGCAAATGATTCTATTTAATTATGAAATTGATTTCAAGTTAGAAGAAGAAGAGAAGATTCAAAATTGGATTTCTGCTTGTATAGAAACCTATGGTTTTAAGGAAGGTGAACTCAATTATATTTTCTGCGATGATGCCTATCTTCTAAAGTTGAATGTGGAATTTTTGGAACATGATACCTTAACGGATATCCTAAGTTTTGATTATACCATGGGAAAGCTAATTAGTGGTGATATTTTTATTTCTGTTGAAAGAGTCATAGAAAATGCTGAAATATTCAGTCAAACATTTGATAATGAATTAAATAGAGTGATGATTCACGGTATTTTGCATTATATGGGATTTAAAGATAAAAATGAGATGGAAAAAAAAATAATGCGTGCTGAAGAAGATAAATGTTTGGCATTATTGAACTTCTAATAAACGTTCCACGTGGAACAAAATATTAAATTATGTTTAGTACAGTATATGATGTTATTGTAGTTGGTGGCGGACATGCCGGTAGCGAAGCTGCTGCAGCAAGTGCCAATATGGGCGCGCACACACTTTTGATAACAATGAGTTTACAAAATATTGCTCAAATGAGCTGCAACCCTGCAATGGGAGGAATCGCGAAAGGACAAATTATTCGTGAAATTGATGCTTTAGGAGGATATAGTGGAGTGGTGACGGACAATTCTGCCATTCAGTTTAGAATGTTGAATAAGTCAAAAGGTCCTGCAATGTGGAGCCCACGTGCGCAAAATGATAGAATGCGTTTTTCCGAATGTTGGCGGCTGATGTTAGAACAAACTGATAGGTTAGATTTTTATCAGGAAATGATTAACGGATTGTTGTTTGAAGGCGATAAAATTGTTGGTGTTAAAACTGCGCTTGGAATTGAAATTCGGGCAAAAGCGGTTATTTTAACTGCCGGAACTTTTCTGAACGGCTTAATCCATATCGGAGATAAATCTTTTGGCGGGGGTAGGGCAGGTGAAAGTGCCTCTACCGGAATTACAGAAGATTTGGTTAAAGTGGGTTTTGAATCAGGGAGAATGAAAACCGGAACACCGCCGAGAGTTGATGGAAGGTCTTTGGATTATTCTAAAATGATTGAACAGCCCGGCGATGAAAATCCTGAGAAATTTTCTTTTTCAACAACAACAAAACCACTAAAAATTCAACGTTCTTGTTATATGTCTTATACTTCTTTGGAGGTTCACAATATCCTTCGAGAAGGATTTGATAGGTCGCCAATGTTTAGTGGAAGAATTAAAAGTATTGGACCAAGATATTGTCCTTCTATAGAAGATAAAATTGATCGATTTGCCACTAAAGAGCGTCACCAAATTTTTGCTGAACCGGAAGGTTGGGATACGGTAGAGGTTTATGTAAACGGATTTTCAACTTCTTTACCACAAGAGATTCAAGACAAGGCTTTACGTAAAGTACCCGGTTTTGAAAACGTAAAATTTTTCAGATTTGGATATGCTATTGAATACGATTATTTTCCGCCAACCCAATTAAAACATACTTTAGAAACAAAGCTGATTAGTAATCTGTATTTTGCCGGGCAAATAAACGGCACTACTGGATATGAAGAAGCTGCTGCGCAAGGGTTAATGGCGGGTATAAATGCGGCATTAAAAATTCAGGAAAGAGAACCTTTTGTGTTGAAACGTTACGAAGCTTATATTGGCGTTTTAATAGATGATTTAATTACAAAAGGAACCGAAGAGCCTTATAGAATGTTTACCTCAAGAGCAGAATACAGAACCTTGTTGCGTCAGGACAACGCCGATTTAAGGTTAACACCTAAGGCTTATAAATTGGGAATGGTTTCAAAAGAACGAATGAATAGGGTTGTTGAAAAACAGGAAAAAACCGATTTGTTTGTTAAATTTTTACAAGAAACCAGCGTGCTTCCCGAAGAGATAAATCCAATTTTAGAAGCGCACAATTCTGCTAAAATTGACCAGTCCATGAAGATGTTTAAAATTGCTGCACGGCCTCAATTGAACTTTACCGATATTAGAAAAATTACTAAAGTGGAAACGTTTGTAATGGAAAATAACATCAATCGTGAAATAGAGGAACAAACTGAAATTCACGTAAAATATGCTGGTTATATTGAGAAAGAAAGGAATCAGGCCGATAAGGTAAATCGTTTGGAAAACGTGGTTATTCCGTCAAATTTTGACTATACGAAGGTAAAATCTCTGTCTATTGAAGCACGTCAAAAATTGACTAAAATACAGCCAACAAGCATTTCACAAGCCAGCAGAATTAGTGGAGTTTCACCAAGTGATATTTCTGTTTTATTGGTGTATATGGGAAGATAGTTTTAGGGGTGTTCCACGTGGAACCCAAAAGAACCAGCTTCATTAAATTCTTCAAATTTTTAAATAATGAGTTCAGAAAAAGTGCATTTTTTAACCTGTAAAGATTATACCGTTTCGAATAAAAATTTCGATTTATTGTATAATGCAGCATTGGATATGCTCGAAACTTTTCCGCAACCATGTGCTGAAGAGTTGTCTGGATATTATGAAAGTGACGCTTATATTTCTCACACCGATTCTAAAAAAACAGCAACAGAAAAAGGCTATCAGCTTGTAAAAAAAATAGCTTTAAACTCAAAATTAAAATTGATTAATTCTTTTAAAACTACTGATAAAAATTTATTGGATGTTGGCTGCGGAACCGGTGATTTTTTACTGACTTGTAAAAATAACGGATGGAAAGTGACAGGAGTGGAACCAAATTTAAAAGCAAAAGTTACGGCAGAAAATAAATTGAACGGAGAGCCAGCTTCTGTAATTTTTTCAGAAATTAATGAAATTAAATCGGAATCAAAATTTGATGTGATTACTTTATGGCATGTATTGGAACACATTCCAAATCTGAATAATTATATTGCAACACTAAAAATGCAATTAAAACCCGATGGTATTTTAATTGTGGCAGTTCCCAATTATAAAAGTTACGACGCCAATTACTATAAACAATTTTGGGCGGCTTTTGATGTTCCAAGACATTTATGGCATTTTTCTAAAAAATCCATTCAATTGTTGTTTGAAAAACACAAAATGAACGTGACAACTATTTTACCCATGTGGTTTGATTCCTTTTATGTTTCTTTATTAAGTGAAAAATATAAGAATGGAAAAATTAATTTTTTGAGGGCTTTTTACATCGGACTTATTTCAAATATTAAAGCCATGGGTAGCAAAGAGCATTCTTCCTTAATTTACATCATTAAAAACGCTAAATATTAATTTTAAGCCGATTTAAGCACGGTTTTAAGCCTTGCGCTAATTGTAGCATTCCTTTTTTCTAAAATCGCCTGTGTGATGACCTAATTCATCCATTTTTTATCGACATTTGTGATAATGACAATCTTTACTATAAATAAAACTAATATTTTAAAATATTTTATAAAACGTTGTTTTTTGTTTATATATTCGCACAAATTTAAAATGAACAATTCAAAACCTTAAAGATGAAAAAAATACTAATTATCGCTTTTGCTTTCGCATTGGCATCATGCAATCAAACTAAAATAGCTTATATCGATGTTGAGGTTATTATGAAAGATTATTCTGCAACTAAAGCTTTAGAAGCAAAACTAAAAGCAAAACAAGAGGTATTTGCAAAACAATTGGATAGTTTACAAGGTCCTTTTCAAATGAAAGTTCAGGAATATTACAAAGCTGCACCAAAAATGACTCCTCAGCAAAGAGCTAATGCAGAAGGTGCTTTACAACAAGAACAACAATTTTTACAATCAAGACAACAACAAGCTTCCGAAGCACTTCAAAAAGACAATAAGGAAAACAGCGAAGCTTTAACTAAAAAAGTGGATAGCTTTGTGGCAGATTATGCAAAAGTGAAAGGTTATCAATTAATTTTGGGAACTTCAGGTAAAGGAACAGTAATGTATGGTGATGCAAAAATGGATGTTACCAAAGACATTTTAGAAATTTTGAATAAAGATTTTTCAAAAGAATAAATTTAGAAGTTTCAAAAATAAAAAAAATCGTCTGAGAATTATTTTCCAGACGATTTTTTTATGTGGTTGTTTTTAATAATATTTCAACCTAAAGTTCCACTTTGGTATAAATTACATTTCTATCTTTTAAATAATTAAGAAAATAGTGGAAGCATTCTTCGTTTTTTCCAACCAATTCAGGAGGAAAAATACCTTTTTCACGAAATAATCCGTCTAAAAATAAATTGGCAGCTGCCGTTGCCGTATAACCTGTGGTTCTTGCCATGGAAGATGTTTTTGTTTCCGGGCAAAATTCATCGTGTAAATTGTACACAAAAGTTTTGTTTATTCCTTTTTCACCAGTTCCTTTTACGGTAATTCTCATCACTGTAATTTCTGGTTCTTCATCGCCTAATTTCCATTCGTTGAATAATATTTTGGATGAAAATTCCAATGGCGAAACTGAAATTCCGTTAATTAAAATAGGTTCTTCATTAAAAAACCCACTCTTTTTCAACACATTTATATACTCAATATGACCAGGATAACGCAATGTTTTTTCTTTCATATTTGGAATATGGGCCATGGTATGAATGATAGAACGCAAACCGTCTGAATTAAACGACTCTAAGGTGCCAACACCTTCGAATTCCACAAATTCAACATCCGATAAAGCTTCTTTTACAACCACGTGACCATTTTCCACATAACGAGCCACACGCGTATATTCTTCAATAACATCCACTGGTGAAAAAGGTGCTTTATAATTAAAAGGCCATTTTTTTACTTTCGGCAATCCGCCAACCAAACATTCAAAATCGGTGATGTTTAATTTCTCATTGTAATAGCCCAAAATAATATTTCCCATTCCAGGAGCTACGCCGCAATCAACAATGGCGGTAACGTTTTTTTGTTTGGCAAGCTCATTTAATTCCAAGGAATTTTCGGGAAAAAACGAAATGTCTATCACGTTTTTTTCGGCTTCAATAATGGATTTTAAAGTTTCAAAACCCAAAAAACCGGGAACTGCACAAATCACCAAATCGAAGGGTTTAATTGTTTTTTGAAGCGTTTCCTTTTGGGTAACATCCAACACAATAGGCGTAAGTTTATCACATTTTTTTACCGCTTTGTCTAAGGCACTTTTATTAAAATCGGTGAGGGTTACCGAATGTCTTTTTGCCATGTCAATGGCCATAGTGGAACCAACCATTCCGGCACCTAATACAATAATATTGCTCATAATGTTTAAAATTTAAAATGAAAAGATAAATGAAATTTAAAGCAATTCAGCTTTATGTTGAAGAAATAGGGAAGAAGAGTTACAATCCGGGAATTAAAATCCACGGCATTTCCGAAATATTTTTAATTTGATACAATAACATGCACTAAACATACAATTTATTTGGCTGAAAATTAAGATTTGACATAAAATTTTCCTTGCCAGGTATTTTTTTCAATCAATTTTCTGTCGATTTTGGCAACAATTTCGAAATTTTTAAGACCGTCCCATTTTGGTGCAATCAACAAATCGAATGGCGCTTCGCTTGAAAATCGCTCAATACTGATATCCGGGCGCAAATGGCCAATAAATTCACTTATAAAATCGATATAATCTTCCGAAGTAAACAAGTTGAAATTTTCCGGATCTCTTTTGTATTGAATCGCCATCACCGATTGTTTTACAATTTGTAAATGATGAAGTTTTAAAGTTTCAATGGGAAGTTTGGAAATTTCTGTTGCATGATGCAGCAATTCAGCTTTGGTTTCTCCCGGCAAGCCAATAATTAAATGAGCCCCTAAATGAATGCCTTTATTGCTACATTTTTCAAAAGCCATTATAGATTCTTCAAAAGTGTGGCACCTATTAATTGCCAGCAAAGTTTTATTCAGCGTACTTTCTACGCCAAATTCTAAGGAAATAAAAGCTTTTTTTGATAAAAACGACAAGTAATCAATCACTTCATCCGAGATACAATCGGGTCGCGTGCCAATGACCAATCCAACAACTTGCGGAAAATGCAAAGCTTCCTCATACATTCTTTTTAGGGTTTCAATATCCGAATAAGTATTTGTATATGCTTGAAAATAAGCCAAGTACGATTGAGATTTGTATTTTTTCCCATAAAAGGCAGTTCCCAGTTCCAATTGTTGTGTAATGCTTTTTTCGGGCTCGCAATAGGCCGGATTAAAAGTGTCGTTGTTGCAATAAGTGCAGCCGCCGTAACCTTTTGAGCCATCGCGATTTGGGCAGGAAAAACCGGTATCTAATGATATTTTTTGCACTCTTTCACCAAAAAAAGATTTAATAAAAGAAGGATAATCAAGGTATCGTTTTCCTGTAAATTGCATAGTTATAAATTGTGGCGCAAAATTATCAAAAGAAGTTGGATTTGGTTTGCTATTTCTGCTTTTATCTTAGTTTATCGCCAGCCACAATTTTTTTCTAAAAATATAATCTTCCAAATGGGTATTTATTTTAGAAAAACAATTTTAATACTTTTTAGGGCGTTTCCCGCCAGCTGGCGGATCAGGCTTTCGGCACTCGCTTTTTTTGCTGAAACACGCAAAAAAGAGCTCAAACAAATGCCTCAATCCTTAACGCGGATTTTGATATCAAGTTTAAAAATAGAAAGAAGAAAATTTTCAAATATTATTTTGATTTATAGTAAAAGAAACTGAACCATGAAACATTATCAAATGACAATGCTCCAATATATCATCTGATTAAGCTAAAATGACCTCTTTTTTCTCTATAATCTCCAAATTGGTCGGTAAACTTTACCAAATACCAGTAATCGGTTGCTGGAAGACTTTTGCCATTGTAAAATCCATCCCAGCCAACTCATAACCCAAGTCTATCAAAAGAGCCAATTTCCCAATCCACAAAAAAAATTTGAAATAAGGGGGTAACTAATTAAAAATCTTTCTCTACTTTTGACACATTATGTCAATATATACTATGTCAACAGAAACAATAGGCGAAAAGTTAAGACACATTCGAGGAGATAAGGAACTTCCATTGCGGAAAGTTGCTGCTTTGCTCGACATTGACGTTGCTATTTTGAGCAAAATGGAGCGTGGAGAGCGAAGAATTACAAAAGAAGTAGTTCTGAAACTTGCCGACATATACGACTACAGCGCAGACGAACTTTTAGTTTTATACCTAAGCGACAAAATTTTGTATGAAATTCAAGATGAAGATTTAGGCATAGAAGCGCTGAAAGTAGCCGAAGAAAGAGCAAGATATTTAAAAGTGAATAAGAAGAAATGACAACAGCTGAATTAGCAAAAATAGGAGATGAATTTTCAAATATTCCTATCAATATTAACGATGAAATTGAGGTAGATTGCTATTGCTGGGAAAAAGGGACTTATCGCTTTGATATTTGGCATTGGTTTGATGAAAAATCGTCAAATGGATTGGCAATAGATTTTAATTTGATATAATAAACACTATGGCTTTACCCATCAACATAGATGAATTACTACACGGTAATACGGTTGAATGGGATCGAATTGAGTTAAAAAAAGGATGGAATCCTGAGGATATCATTCGTTCTTTATGTGCCTATGCCAATGATATTAACAATTGGGATGGAGGTTATGTCATTATTGGTGTAGAAGAAGAAAATGGGAAAGCAAAGTTACCACCTATTGGTTTGCAAGTTCAAGAATTGGATGCCATTCAGAAAAAACTGATTAAATTGGCTTATAAGTTAAGTCCTGTTTATGTTCCTGTTTTTCAACCTTATTTAATGAATGAAAAGTACATTCTTGTTGTTTTCGCTCCCGCTGGAGATAACAGACCCTACAAAGCTCCAATTAGTTTAAGCGAAAAAAGAACTGAAAGAGCAATGTATATTAAACGAGGCTCAAAAACGATAAAAGTAAAAGATGGTTCAGATGATGAAAGAAGACTAATTGAACTTACGGCACGTATTCCATTTGACGACCGATTAAATCAGACAACCAAATTAGACGATTTGAATTTACGTTTAATTCAAAGCTATTTAAAAGAAGTAATGAGCTCATTGTATGAAGAGAGTACAAAAATCCCATTCTCTGAATTATGCAGACATCTAATGATAGCCAAAGGTTCTGACGAATTTTTACGACCTACAAATGCTGGTTTACTTTTGTTTACTGAACATCCCGAGAAATATTTTTCCGGAGCGACTATTGAATTGGTGACTCATAAAAATGAAGTTGGTAAAGATTATACCGAAAAAATATTTACTGGTTCTATCATTCAGCAAATTAGGAATGTATTGCAGTATTTCAGATCAAATGTTGTGGAAGAATTGGTTGTTAAATCGGCTAGGCAAGCTGAATCAATACGTTTCTTCAACTATCCTTTTCAGGCCATAGAAGAAGCCGTGGTCAATGCTGTGTATCACAAAAGTTATGAGCGTGAAAACCCAGTTGAGATTCAAATACATAAAGATAAAATTGAAATATTGAGTTTCCCAGGCCCTATGCCACCAATTAATCAAGCTATGCTGAAAAAACAAAGAGTAGTAGCGCGAGATTATAGAAACCGTAAGATAGGTGGATTTTTAAAAGAACTGAAACTCACGGAAGGCAGAGGAACAGGATTGCCTATTATTCATAAAAGCTTAGAAGAAAACGGTTCGCCCCCACCTATATTTGAGACAGATGAGAATAATGCTTATTTCTTGTGCATCTTACCTGTACACCCACTTACAAAGTCTGTCTTAGGTCAGAAGAATGAACTAAGTAGGGACACAGATAAAAACATCACTTTCAACTCATTATACGAAGTGAATGAGCATCTTAGGTCGCAAAAAACACTAAATAGAGACCAAGTTGAACCTAAGTTGCTTGAGCTTATGAAATCTATTTATCAAAAGGTCCTAAAGTATTGTGAACAGCCTCAAAGCCGTTTATCTATTATGGAACAATTAGGGTTTTACAATAACAGTAGAAATTTTGATAATTATATAAAACCGCTTATTGAGATTGGCTGGTTGAACCAAACGACTCCCGATAAACCCACTAGCAAAAATCAAAAATATCACACCACTGATTTGGGTAAGAAATTACTCTTGATAATCTCAATAGACAGTACAAAGGGGATTAAAAGAATTCCAGTGGAGTCTTCAAATATTGCCTCAGTAGGATATGATGCGGAAAAGATGCTATTAGAAATAGAATTTCATCACGGGGCAATTTATCAGTATTTTGATGTGCCGGAAAGGGTTTATGAAGAGTTGATGAACTCAGCTGCTAAGGGAAGTTACTTTATGAATGAAATAAAGCGTAATTTTAAATACCAAATGAAATAAAATTGGCAGATAATGTTTGAAAGAAGATATCTGCAAGGAGATTAAAAGAAAATAAATGATATGGACACAGATGATTTATCAATACCAACCTATAATGGCATTTTAACAGAAGCAGAAAAATTCAATCATGATTTAACCATACAGTTTGGTGTTTTAGCCTCTAAATGCAGAGGTGATGATGATTACTTGGATAAGGCGGAAGCGCTGATCAAGGAATGGCTTAGTGTGAAGAATTTTGATAACATAATTGATGATGTCTTTTACGGAGAATATGTGAACTATGCTGAATTCAAAAAAACATTAGAGGGAATCCTAATAAACATTACTGAAATAAGAAAAACTCCAATGGACAAGCGTGAATACGAAAATTGGGGTTAATTCAATAAATAATGGAAGCCACTCCTGACAATATTAACGTATTCCGCTCACTATTCAAAGGACGCGAAGATGTGTTTGCAGTTCGTTGGGAGAAAGGAGCTAAATCTGGCTATATGCCTGCTTATTTTTATGATCCTTACCGATTTCGGGCACATAAAATGAGTGGAGGAACATTTCAGAATTTTACTGAAAAGGCTTATTTGAAACTTACTGATGAGCAAATTCAAAAGCACTTGGACGGTTATCACCAGATAGGAGTTTATCCGCTATTACAGGACAATACAACTTGGTTTTTAGTCGCTGATTTTGATAAAGCCAACTGGCAAAATGAAGCCAGTACTTTTCTAAATGCCTGTAAGAAAAAAGATATTCCTGCCTATTTGGAGCGTTCTCGTTCAGGAAATGGCGGACACGTTTGGATATTTTTTGATAAACCATATCCAGCTATAAGAAGTCGAAAAATATTCATTTATATTTTAGAACAATCGGGGGCGTTTTCAATGTTTGATAAAAGTTCCAGTTTTGACAGATTGTTTCCAAATCAGGATTTCCTCTCGGGAAAAGGTTTTGGAAACCTTATAGCTTTACCACTTTATAAGCCAACCTTTGAGAAAGGAAATAGTTGCTTTGTTGATCCCGAAACTTTTGAGCCAAAAACAGACCAATGGAAGTTTCTGAAAAACATTCAAAAGGTTTCCATAGATTATTTAGACAAACTTTATAAAGCCTGCCTGCCGGCGAGGCAGGGATTAACGTCAGATGTTCAAACAATAAACCCGTTACCAACAAGCGGAAAGCTAACCATTGCTTTAAGTAATAATGTAAGATTAAGCAGAATTGGATTAACTCCAGTCCTTATCAATTTTCTGAAAGAAGAATTGAATTTTGCCAACTCTGAATTTTTCATCAAAAAGAAATCAGGAAGAAATACATTTGAAACAGCCCGTTATTTTAAATTGGTAGAGGAAACGGAAAGTGAAATATTGATTCCAAGAGGTTTTATTGGTAAACTATTGCGTTTTTGTAAAGAATCGCAAATTGAATTTGAGTTTATTGATGATAGAAAGCAAAAACCTATTATTCCGTTTGTTTTTAATGCCACGTTACGGAGACATCAAGACCAAGTAATAGAAACAGTTTCTAAAAAAGATTACGGAGTAATTGTTGCCCCACCAGGATCAGGAAAAACGGTTATGGGCTTAAAGATAATTGCAGATAAAAGACAACCTGCACTTATTATTGTTCATCGAAAACAATTATTGGAGCAATGGACAGAACGGGTTGAGGCATTCTTAGGT
>JBAZGP010000060.1:0-12753 GCA_041652835.1 Lutibacter sp.
CCTCCAATAGGTGGAGGTTGTCCGATTATTCGTTACACGACAGATTCAAAATCTTTTTTATCAAATTTATCTTATGCGATAGAAAATCCTTGCAACAATGTTAGTATCAATTTCGATGTCCTGAAAAGTGTTTATACTCCTAATGTGAATGATTATTATGATATAACATTATTTGATCAATCTAGTAATAATTCAGTTATTATTATAAAATCTGTTCAATCTCAAGATTACTTTACATCAACATCTACTTCATATCGTTATAAAGTATCTTGCAACATTTCGTCTTATGCTGGTGATAAGAATAATATAAAAGCAAACATTACAAGAGTTAATTTTAATATGTGTGCTCCTTACGGTGGTACTTTAGAAAATCCTGGAGGTGGTATCTATAATATATACGCAAAAACACCTTCTCAAAAAACAATTTCGTTCAATTCTTGTTTAGCAGATTCAGATGGCGATGGAGTTTTAGATAATTCTGATAATTGCCCGACTACTTTTAATCCAGACCAGATGGATAGTGATGGCGATGGTATAGGTGATGCTTGTGATACAGTAGTTAATAAACCTGATCTTGAGATTACTAATTTTAATTTTCAATCTAGTGCAAATACTCCTGCAGGACAAAGTTACTTGAATATTAATAATGACATTGGGAGTTATATACTATATGGATTGGATGTGAAAAATTCTGGAAACAAGAATGCGGGTCAATTCAACTTTGAAGTATATCTGAGCAAAAGCAGCACATTTTCATCTAGCCCTGGTACAAGTATTGGATTAAGTACCACATATATTGGTTCCTTAAATGCAGGTAGCATAAAATCATTGAGTAATTATATATATATATTTAATTATAATTACTATTTTGATTCCAATGGATATTATTATTTTCATTTTGTAGTTGATAAGGATTCTAATCAAGTAGAAGAATCTAATGAGAATAATAATGTAAAAACTCAAAAAGTTTATTATACAAAGACTACTTCTGGAAAGCCTAGGCTTCCAAAAGATTTATTGATGCAGAAGATACCTAATAATAATAATAATGAATCAGATATATTAGATGAGCCATATACTATTGAAGTTTATAATTTTTCATACTTAAAAATTTTAGAACAAACTGTAATTAACAAAGATGGTGAAAGTACAATAATTAAAAACTTACCTAAAGGGCTCTACATAATTAAAAGCAAATATGGCAGTAGAAAAATTCATGTGCAATGATATAATTTGAATTTCTGTATAAAAGACAAGATTAAGGTAAGTGAAAACTTGCCTTTTTTGTTGTTTAAAAATCAGATATATTTTACCTAAATTTGTATTACTCTTTAACAAAATCGAATGAAAAATAGTATTGTTATTTTATTGTTGCTTTCCATTTTTGTATCGTGTAAAAAAGAATATCGGCCGCGTGAAACCGTGAAGATTTCCATTGAAAAATTTAAAATCGACAGTGCCAGTATTCGTGCCATTGAAATTGTGAATGATTCTTCCGTGGTTTATGCAAGTTCAAACGGGATTATTGGGATATTAACTGGAAATGGAAAATTAACCGGAACAAAAAAAATTATAACAGATACTATAATTCCTAATTTTAGGGCTTTAGCCTATACCAAAGAAGCCGTTTACACTTTGAGTATTGGCAATCCCGCACTTTTATATCGCTATAAAAACAATGAAATTGAATTGGTTTATAAAGAAGTCAATGAAAAAGTTTTTTACGATTCCATGAAGTTTTTTGATGAATTGAACGGAATTGCAATCGGCGACCCAACCGATGATTGTTTGTCCGTTTTAATTACGCGCAACGGCGGAAATTCATGGGGAAAAATGGATTGTGCAAATTTACCAAAAATTGAAGAAGGTGAAGCTGCTTTTGCCTCCAGCAATACCAATATTGCCATTGTTGGCGAAAATGCATGGGTGGTTACCGGCGGACTTAAATCGCGTGTTTTTCACACGCCGGATATGGGCTTGACATGGAAGGTGTATGATACGCCTATTGTACAAGGAAAAAATAGCACGGGAATTTATTCAGTAGATTTTTACAATGAAAAGCAAGGAATTATTTGTGGCGGCGATTATACTGATATGAATGGAAATTTCGCCAATAAAGCAATCACTTTTAACGGCGGAAAAACTTGGAAAGTTGTTTCTGAAAATACAGCACCAAAATATGTAAGTTGCGTACAATATGTTCCCAATACCTTTGGTAAAGAAGTGTTTGCCGTTTCCGACAATGGTGTTTTTTACTCAAAGAGTTCAGGCAAAACCTGGGAAAAATTAAGTGATGAAGGTTTTTATTCCATTCGTTTTGTTAATGAAAACAGTGCTTGGGTTTCAGGCAATGAAGTTATTGCTAAAATAACCATCAAATAGATTTTAGTATTAAGAAAATGGTAAAGTCAGAAGTCAGAAGTCAGAAGTCGGAAGGTCGAAGACTGAAGTTTAAAAAACCTCCAATCATTTTAATTATTAATTTTTAATATTTAAAAGCAATGAAAATATACAGTTTTTACAAAATGAAAAATATTGCTTTTTATATCTCCATCTTTTTGTTGATTTCAGGCTGTTCCAAACAATCTAAAATCGGAAAAATATTGAATTGCAGTCCTACAGTTTATAAAAACACCCAGCAAATTACAGATTTCAACAAAAACTTCACTTTAAACATTCCAAACAATTGGAAAACAGAATTGTACTTTGATAATTACCAATCCGAAATTTTTGCAGCAGACACCGTTAAACAACTTTCCGAAACCTATATTTTAGCCGTTTCTTTTAATTTTGGAAGCCTAAATTTCGACAGTGATTTTCACCATCGAAAAGATTCTGTTTTAAGGGCAAATAACCTAAAAATAATAAATTCAGGAAATGAATCTTTTCAGTCTAAACCCAGTTTTTGGTATATTTCAGAAGGAACAAAAAATAATTTTGAGTATCATCGTTTTACAGTCTATTCTAAAATTTCAGAAGACACCTATTTTTCAGCCTATTCAGAGATTTATGGGAATACCAATATTGATAAACGCATCTGCGAATCAATTTCATTATTGGAGAGTATTCATTTTTTAGAATAATTTAGGGAAATTAACGTTATTGGAAATCAAAAAATATCCCAAAAACTAGAACTTTGGTGCTTTGCGTAAAAAAAGAAATTTTTAATAACTCTTTTGCAATGTTAATAAATTAAGAAAACGAAATTATTCAATTGCTAAAAAGACTTTATATATTTGACAGTAATTTTTAATCGCAATTTATAAATGATAGATTATGTCAAAAAAAAATAAAGTAATTAATTTGTTTGGAAATAAAAATGTCATTTCAAACACCACCGGCTTAAGTTACTCCGCTTTGTTAGATAAATTTATAGCACCTTTTGAAAACGATTTTCCCAAGGACTATTATATCGAAGAAATATTTCAATTTGCCTTAAACGCTTGGAATTTTGGCAATTTGAGCCTTTTGATTCCCAAAAAAGAGTTTGAAAAAACAATGGCTTCAGCTTCAGCAGACGACGAAATAAACTATCCGTTATTAAAAAAAATGATTTCCCATAAGGCGAAAAATTTTAAAGAATTCACAAATTTTATTTCTGATTTTGAATTAACCAAAAAAAACGGAGAAGATGTGTTAACGGTAATTACACAATCAGAAGAAAATTATCTTGCAGAAATGATGAATTCTATAGATAATCAATATGAAATTGGGGAATATGAAGAAAACTACATTAATAGGCATGCCATCGTTTTAAAGCCACTGCAGCCATTTGTTGATTGGTTTATTAATTTATATCCAAATGAAGAGGTTCCCGAATTTGATGAAAGCAATATTTACCTTGTAAATGATGAAATTTATGATTTAGAATTGTGGCTAAAAAAGAAATTCGATAAATTCTTTATGTTAGAATTAGGCGATTGGCATCTTAACAAAAAAGAATGGCCCCAAAAGCGAAATTACAAAATGTTTAAAGAATGGTTTCACATAGAAGTATCAACTATGATTTACGATTTAGTGAAGGAGCCTATTTCAAAATCTTTTTAAACAACAATGAAAATTCCCTTAAATCAATTTCACTGTTAGAAACTATTCATTTTTTAGAATAATTTATGACGATTGAATTGTAAAACCTTTCATGAATCCTTACTTTTGATTAAAATTTTATAATATGCAAAAAATAATAGATCGATTTGTAAAGTATGTTAAAGTGGATACGCAATCAGACCCAAATAATCCCGACTTCCCAAGTACTCAAAAACAGTGGGATTTGGCACATATTCTGGTTGATGAATTGAAAGAAATTGGCATGCAAGATGTCACTTTAGATGAAAATTGCTATATCATGGCCACGCTTCCTTCAAATGTGGATTTTAAAGTTCCAACTATTGGTTTTATTGCCCATATTGATACAAGTCCGGATTATTCCGGAACAAACGTAAAGCCTCAAATTCATAAAAATTATGATGGCGGAGATATTTTGCTGAACAAAGCAGAAAATATTGTGCTATCTCCAAGCTATTTTGAAGATTTGTTGCTTTATAAAGGTCAAACTTTAATTACAACTGATGGTTCTACCCTCTTGGGCGCGGATGATAAAGCTGGTATTACTGAAATTGTTTCGGCAATGGAATATTTAATCAACCATCCTGAAATTAAACACGGTAAAATTAGAATTGGCTTTACTCCCGATGAAGAAGTTGGAAAAGGTGCGCATAAATTTGATGTGAAAAAATTTGGTGCCGATTGGGCGTATACCATGGATGGTAGCCGAGTGGGTGAATTGGAATATGAAAATTTTAACGCCGCCGGAGCTAAAGTAATTGTCCACGGAAAAATTGTGCATCCAGGTTATGCGAAGGGAAAAATGATTAACTCTATGTTAATTGCCAATGAATTTATTGCAGGATTGCCAAAAAATGAAATTCCACAAGAGACAGAAGGTTACGAAGGCTTTTATCATTTAAGCAGTGTGCACGGTGAAGTTGAAAATACTGAACTTGAGTACATTATCAGAGACCACGACATGAAGTTGTTTGAACAACGCAAGGTTGTTTTTCAAAAGGTTGCCGACGATTTAAACAAAAAATTGGGAAGTAATTTGGTTGAAGTTGAAATGAAAGACCAATATTATAATATGCGGAAACAAATTGAACCCGTAATGCATATTGTTGATATTGCTGAAGAAGCGATGAAACAATTGGGAATTGAACCTCTTATAAAAGCAATTAGAGGCGGAACAGACGGATCTCAATTGTCTTATATGGGATTGCCTTGTCCTAATATTTTTGCGGGCGGACATAATTTTCACGGACGATATGAATTTGTTGCTGCGGAAGCTATGCAATTGGCAACCGATGTTATTGTTAACATCGTAAAATTAACTACAGAAAAAACGAAATAAAAATAATTTAAATACAATACAAGCTCCATTCTTAATAAGTTTGGAGCTTTTTTTTAACAAAACGTTAAATATTGTTATTTTTTTGACCCTATCTTTCAAAACTATGGTGAGATAGTTACTTTTGAAAACTTAAAAAACAAAATTCATGGAAAGTCAATTGTTAGTTTCTCTTACCGAAAAATACGGAAGTCCACTTTATGTGTACAATGCTGAAAAAATGGAATCACAGTACCAACGAATTACAGCGGCATTTTCTTCTGTTAAAAATTTGAAGTTAAATTATGCGGTAAAAGCCAATTCTAACATCAGCATTTTAAAATTTTTCAAAAAATTGAATGTGGGAATTGATACGGTTTCCATACAAGAAGTGTTATTGGGTTTTGAAGCTGGTTTTGCACCGGAAAATATCATCTTTACCCCAAACGGCGTTTCCTTGAAAGAAATTGAACAAGCTACAAAAATGGGCGTTCAAATCAATATCGACAATTTGTCTATTTTAGAACAATTTGGTCAACTATATCCCAACATTCCTGTTTGTGTACGCATCAATCCGCATATTATGGCCGGTGGAAATCATAAAATTTCTGTAGGTCATATCGATTCTAAATTCGGCATATCAATACATCAATTGCCTCATATTAAAAGGGTTGAAGAAAATACAGGAATGCGAATTAATGGCATACACATGCACACAGGCTCAGATATTTTAGATATTGACGTGTTTTTGGCAGCCACTGAAATTTTGTTTAATACCGCCACCGCATTTGAAAATTTAGAATTTATCGATTTTGGAAGCGGCTTTAAAGTGCCTTATAAAGAAGGTGATATTTCCACAAATATTGAAGAATTGGGTGAAAAATTGTCTGAAAGATTTAATAGTTTTTGTAAAGATTACGGTAAAGACCTGACGCTAATATTTGAACCAGGGAAATTTTTGGTGAGTGAATCGGGTTATTTTTTGGCGCACGTAAATGTAGTAAAACATACAACATCTACTGTTTTTGCAAGTATAGACTCAGGTTTTAATCATTTGATACGTCCAATGTTTTACGATGCTTATCATCATATTCATAATATTTCCAATCCAAACGGTCGAGAACGTTACTATTCTGTAGTCGGTTATATTTGCGAAACAGACACTTTTGCTGCCAATCGCAGAATTACCGAAATTAATGAAGGTGATGTTTTGTGTTTTAACAATGCTGGTGCCTATTGTTTTTCCATGGCTTCCAACTATAATTCGAGATACCGACCTGCAGAAGTGTTATTTTACAAAGGCAAAGATTATTTAATAAGAAAAGAAGAAACGTTTAACGATTTGATAAAAAATCAAGTAATTGTAGATTTGGATTAGGAATAAATAAATATATTTTGTTCTTCGTAAAATAAAATGGTTTTTAAAGATGATTAAACAGTAATCAGGTATTAAAAATAAATTTTTATTAAAAATTACTTAAAATGATTGTATTTTTAAAAAAATAATTACTTTTGTCCTATGCAAAAAACAAATTCATATAACACTCTGTTAAGCGAAAACACGTCGCTATATTTTGTTGTTGCTACTACAACTACATTTGGGACAACCCTTTAGGGGTCTTATCTATTCATATCATCCGTCTATATTCGTTTTCAAAAATTATTGAAACAAGGAATATCTTTTCAAAAAATTAATAACAATCAGAATAAATAATTAATACCATGAAAGTATTAAAATTTGGAGGGTCATCAGTAGCCACTTCAGAAAATATAAATAAAGCAATAGCAATTGTTAAAGACAGCGCATATAATTCCAAAGTAATTGTAGTGGTTTCAGCATTTGGCGGAATCACAGATATATTATTAGAAGCGGGAAATTTAGCTTGCAAAGGCGACGAAAATTATAAAAACCTATTTAAATTAATTGAAGATTGCCATTTAAAAATCATACGTGAATTGATTCCAGTGAGCAACCAAAGTGGTATTTTTGGTTATGTGAAGAAAATGCTCAATAAGCTGGAAGCCACGTTGGAAGGCGTTTTTTTAATCAATGAATTGTCGGCGAAAACCTCCGATAAAATTGTGAGTTTTGGTGAATTGCTGTCTTCTTTTATTATAGCTGAAGCCATGAAAAACAAAGGATTGGATGTTGAATTAAAAAACACCCAAGAGCTTATTGTAACCGATGACAGTTTTTCGAATGCAATGGTTAAATTTCCACAAACTAACGATAATATTTCGACCTTTTTCAGTAAAAACAACCATAATATTGTAGTATTACCGGGTTTTGTCTCCAAAACAGAAAGCGGAGAACCCACCACTTTAGGCCGGGGCGGATCCGATTATGCTGCAGCCATAATTGCTGCCGCTGTGAATGCTTCTGTTTTGGAAATTTGGACAAATGTGAGCGGCATGTTTACTGCAAACCCTAATTTTGTGAGACAGGCTTTTCCCATTAAAAATATTTCTTATAAAGAAGCCATGGAATTGTCACATTTTGGTGCAAAAGTACTGTATCCACCTACCATTCAGCCTGTTTTAGAGAAAGAAATTCCTATAAAAATCAAAAACACATTTGATGACAAAGCAGAAGGCACTTTAATAACAAAAGTTTCTTCAAATAACAACCCAATAAAAGGAATAAGCCATATTGAAAATATGACATTGATTACTTTGGAAGGAAGCGGTATGATTGGTATTCCTGGGTTCTCAAAACGTCTATTTGAAGCCTTATTTCAGCAAAAAATAAATGTTTCCTTAATTACGCAAGCTTCTTCAGAGCATTCTATCTGTATCGCCATCAATAATACTGATGCCGAAAAAGCCAAAAATGCAGTTGATACTGAGTTTAGTTTTGAAATTTCACAGCGCAAAGTGAATCCATTAATTGTTGAAAAAAATAATGCCATTATCGCTTTGGTGGGCGACAATATGAAAAGTCACCAAGGCATTAGCGGTAAAATGTTCAGTGCTTTAGGTAGAAACAATGTAAATATCAGAGCTATTGCACAAGGCGCTTCAGAAAAAAATATTTCTGCAGTTATTTCACATAAGGATATTAAAAAAGCATTAAACACCCTACATTCCGAATTTTTTGAAGATCAAACAAAACAACTCAATTTATTTGTGGTGGGTGTTGGAAATGTTGGACAGAAATTGTTGGCACAAATTAAAAACCAACAATCTTATTTGTTGGAACAATTAAAATTACAAGTAAGGGTTATTGGCTTGGCAAACTCAAAAAAAATGTTATTTGATGAAGACGGGATAGATTTAGATTCTTGGAAATTGCAGTTAGAAAAAGCAGAAAATTTAAACATGGACGCTTTTCAGGCGAAATTATCAGAATTAAATTACAGAAATAGCATTTTTGTTGATAATACCGCCGAGGAATCTATTGCAAATTTATATACCAATTACTTAAAAGAAAGTGTTGCTGTGGTTACCTGCAATAAAATTGCCTGCTCTTCTAATTATTCAAATTATGTAAACCTGAAAAATTTGAGCAGAAAATACAGTGCGCCTTTTTTATTCGAAACCAATGTTGGCGCAGGATTACCAATTATTGATACCCTAAAAAATTTAATTGCTTCTGGTGATAAAATCACACAAATACAGGCTGTTTTATCGGGAAGTTTAAACTTTATTTTCAATAATTTCAATGAGAAAACTTCATTTTATGATGTGGTTCAACAAGCTGGAATTGAAGGTTATACAGAGCCTGATCCAAGAATTGACTTAAGTGGTGTTGATGTAATGCGTAAAATTTTAATTTTAGCAAGAGAAAGCGGAACAAAACTGGAATTGAGTGATATTTTCAATAATTCATTTTTACCAAAATCCAGTTTAAAAGCCAAATCTGTAGCCGATTTTATGGAAACTTTAAAAGTGGAAGCCAATCATTTTATCCAGCTGCGGAAAAATGCAGAAGCAAAAAATTGTAGACTTAAATATGTTGCCGAATTCAATAATGGTGAGGCTAAAGTTGGGTTAAAAGAAATTCCAGCCACGCACCCATTTTACGATTTGGCAGGAAAAGACAATATTGTGTTATTTTTCACCAACAGATATAGCGAGCAACCTTTGATTATTAAGGGTGCTGGTGCAGGAGCCGATGTTACGGCTTCCGGTTTATTTGCCGATATTATTAGAATAGGTAATAATTAATAGGATGAAAGAACTAAAAATATTTACTCCGGCTACTATCGCAAATGTTTCTTGCGGTTTTGATGTATTGGGTTTGGCATTGGATACTGTTGGCGATGAAATGACCATCAGAAAAGTTGCTGAAAAAGGAGTGAGAATTACAAAAATAACCGGACAATCTGTTCCTTTAGAAACCCATAAAAATGTGTCCGGTGTTGCGGCATTGGCGCTTTTGGCCGAAACAAACAACGATTTTGGTTTTGAAATTGAAATAGACAAACGAATTAAGCCTGGAAGCGGCATTGGAAGTAGTGCTGCAAGTTCAGCTGGAGCAGTTTGGGCTATAAATCAATTATTGGGTAATCCGTTTAGCGCTAAAGATTTGGTGCGTTTTGCCATGGAAGGCGAACGATTGGCGAGCGGTGTTCCGCACGCTGACAATGTGGCTCCTGCCATTTTTGGCGGATTTACTTTGGTGAGAAGTTATGAACCATTGGATATTATTAGTATTCACACCCCAAGCGAATTATTTGTAACTGTAATTCACCCGCAAATTGAAGTAAAAACTTCTGATGCCCGTGAAATATTAAAAACAACAGTCACCTTAAAAAATGCAATAAAGCAATGGGGAAATGTGGGCGGATTAATCAGCGGACTTTATACGGAAGATTATAATCTTATTGGACGTTCGTTGGAAGATTTTATTGTGGAACCCATTCGTTCTATTTTAATTCCAGCTTTTGATTTGTTAAAGCAAGAATCTATTAAGGCTGGCGCTTTGGGATGCGGAATTTCTGGTTCTGGGCCTTCTGTTTTTGCACTCAGCAAAGGAAAAGATTCCGCTTTAAAAGTGGCTGAAGCCATGCGGTTGGTTTATAATAAAGTAGGATTGCCGTATGACATCCACGTTTCAAAAGTAAATAAAGAAGGTATAAAAATTTTAGAAAGTAAGTAATATGAACTTTTACAGTTTAAATAAAAAAGCACCTAAGGTATCTTTTAAAGATGCGGTAATTAAAGGATTGGCACCTGATAAAGGATTGTATTTTCCAGAGAAAATTATGCCGTTAAGCAAAAAGTTTTTTGATGATATTGAAAATCTTTCAAATCAGGAAATTGCCTTTGAAGTTATCAAACAATTTATCGACGGTGAAATTCCTGAAAAGGAACTCAAAGAAATTATTAAAGAAACAATAAACTTCAATTTTCCAATGGTTTCTATTGAAGAAAATATTGGAGCCTTGGAATTATTTCACGGACCAACAATGGCTTTTAAAGATGTTGGTGCACGTTTTATGGCGCGTTGTTTGGGCTATTTTAATAAAGATAAAAAAACAACTAAAGTCACGGTTTTGGTAGCAACTTCGGGTGATACCGGCGGTGCCGTAGCCAGCGGTTTTTTAGGTGTTGAAGGTGTTGATGTGGTTATTTTATATCCAAGCGGCAAGGTAAGTGATGTTCAGGAAAAGCAATTGACCACTTTGGGACAAAATATAACTGCCTTGGAAGTTACTGGAACTTTCGACGATTGCCAAGCGATGGTTAAAAGGGCTTTTTTGGATGAAGAATTAATTTCAAAGAAAAATTTAACTTCAGCAAATTCTATAAATGTTGCCCGCTGGCTGCCACAAATGTTTTATTTCTTTTTTGCCTATAAACAGTTAAAAAATAAAAATAAAAAATTGGTTTTTTCGGTTCCAAGTGGAAATTTCGGTAATATTTGTGCAGGATTAATGGCACAACAATTGGGTTTGCCGGTAAAACAATTTATTGCGGCAACCAATGTTAACGATATTGTTCCCAATTATTTAGAAACAGGAATTTATTCGCCAAAACCATCAATACAAACTATTTCCAATGCTATGGATGTTGGTGATCCCAGTAATTTCGTTCGTATTCTGGAAATCTTTAAAAATGACGATGACAAATTGAAAGAAGTGCTTTCCTCCTATTCATTTACGGATCAAGAAACTCAAAATGCAATGAAAGAAATTAAGGAAAAACTTAATTATATTGCAGATCCTCATGGAGCAGTTGGTTATTTGGGTTTGAAAAAATATAGATTGGATGCAAATAGTTACGGTATATTTTTAGAAACTGCACATCCAGTGAAATTTTTAGATGTTGTAGAGCCCATAATTAAAGAAACTATTGAACTTCCAAAACAAATTAAGGAAGTTATTGATAAAGAAAAAGTGTCCATAAAGATTTCAACTTATTCAGCATTAAAGGAGTTTTTAATGAAGTCGTAGAAATTAGATACCTGCATTATTATTTCCAATAAGAAAAACACTTGACATTATACTGATTGTATTTATATCTCTTATTTTATTTATTATTGGTGAACTCCTTTACAGATGGTTATCAATAATTTTTTAATTGCTCGATTTAAATTTAAGCGGATCGGTTTTATGTTGAATTTCTTCCTTATAAATAGGTAAAGTAAATTTAAAAGTGCTTCCTTTTTCAGTTTTATTTTCAATCCAGATTTTCCCTTGATGTTTTTCTATAAAGCGCCTGCAAATAACCAATCCCAAACCGGATCCTTTTTCATTCGCAGTTCCGGGTCTAGATTCATTGAAATCGGACTTAAATAATTTATTTTTCAGATGCTCTTCTATTCCAATGCCGCTATCTGAAACGGTAATTTCAATAAATTCGCCAACTGGCATTGAAAAAATATCAATTTTTCCATCATTTTCAGTAAACTTAATGGCATTGATAAGTAAATTTCGTAAAATAACGGAGACCATATTTTTATCGGCAAAAGCATAAACATTTGGTGAATGAAATGAATTTATGACAATGCCCTTCATTTGAGCGGTATCTTTTATTTGATAAATTATTTCATTACAAATTGTTGAAATATTGCAAAGAACTGGATTATAAACAATTTTATTGCTATTGTCTCTTGCCCAAGTTAATAAGTCTTCCAATAAATTATAAGTGCTTCTTGCCTGAGAATTCATTCCGGTAATTAATTTTTCCGACTTTTCAAAATCCATGCTTTGTAATTTCCCTTTCAAAAGTCCTGTAAATCCCAAGATAGCATTAAAAGGACTTTTTAAATCGTGGGCAATTATTGAAAACATTAAATCTTTTGTTGCAATTGCTTCTTCAAGCGCTTGGGTACGATCTTTTATCACATTTTCCAACTCTAAATTATATTCAGAAATGTAGTTAAAAAGTTCATTCTTAAATACCAATCCTATAAACTTTCCGCTTTC